>NZ_JBZXVN010000043.1:0-55962 GCF_058892305.1 Pelagimonas sp. | reverse complement strand
AAATGACCTAGCGCTCTGGGCCTATGAATTCTACGCTACTTTGGTGTGCAACTTATGGCTTGCAAGGAAAGCAGTTGAAAGAGTTGTTGCTATATTTCAAAGCAGTGAAGCGCAGATTTCGCGCCACTCAAAGGGCAAGAGAAACAGCACGTTTTCAGTGGCGTGCGCCCCTCGCTGTAAACCACAGAAGTCGTGACCTCGAAATGCGAGCCACTGATCTCGGACAGTTTCCTGTGCAGCGGTCCAACACTTCATGGGGCCAGACCCTAAGACCATATCTAAAAGCCGGCGCTTTAACACGCCGGCTTTTGGTTTTTTGGTGACGATTGCGGCCTGCTTAGAGGAGCATCAGGTCCTCGTCGTCTTCGATCTCGTCATCCTGGGGCATGGTCTCGTCCAAGGTGTCGCCGTTTGAGATCATCGACATGACATCTTCTTCTTCCTCGGGCTCTTCTTCGATTGTGAAGAAGATATGCTCGAAGTTTTCGAAGCTGATATCACCGACCTGACCGTCTTCTGTGCCACCGTTGACGAAGAACTCACCGACGGGTCCAACCGCAGGCAATTCACCGTCTGGCGAGGTGCCGCTGAAGATATCCGAGAGCATATAGTCGTTCTCGGGGCCGAAGTTGATGTAGTTGCCATCCTCAGGGAAGAAGTAGCCGGTGGCAGTGTCGTCGAGCCCTTGGATGTCCTCTTCGATGCTGTTTTCGCCAACTGCCGTGGTGAAGGAGATCTTGTCATCCTGGCCTTCAATCTCGGCACCGGAGAAGTGCTCGATGCTGTTGACCCCGTCGCCCTCTAGCGAAGGATACTTGGTGACATCGCCGTTACCGTCATCGTCGACATAGACAACTATGTGGCCCTCGTCATCGCCTTGGTAGGTGTCGTCACCGGCACCACCAAAGATTTCGTCAAGGCCTGTCGATCCTTCGATCGTGTCGTCGCCGTCGCCGCCGCGGATCACATCGTTGCCGTCGCCGCCATCAATGTCGTCGTCGCCAAGGCCAGCATTGATGGTGTCGTTGCCACCATTACCTTCGATAACGTCATCAATGCCGTCTGTGCCGTCAACCTGGTCGCCTTCGCCATCGTCGTAGCCCGGATCCATGGCTTCGCCTGTATCGGCCCCGTCAACCACACCGTCTCCGCCTGTGACCTCATCGACTGCGACAGAAACCGAAGCGGTGGCTGTTGCGCCGTCAGAATCCTCAACCGTGTAGCTGATGGTGTCGGTTCCGGTGAAGTCCGCATCCGGCGTGTAGTCCAGCGTACCATCATCATTGATGGTCACGGACCCATTTGACGCCGAGGCTGTGATGACATCAAGGTCGTTGCCGTCTTCGACATCGCTGTCGTTGGCCAGCACGTCGATGGTGACGGTTTCGCCCTCATCTGTCGTCGCGCTGTCATCGACCGCCTCTGGCGCATCGTTGATAGGTGCGACGTCGACCGTTGCTGTGCCCGTTGCCGTGTTCCCGTCAGGATCAGTGATCGTATAGGTGATCTCGTCCTCGCCGTTGAAGTCGGGGTCTGGCGTGTAGCTCAGCGTGCCATCGTCGTTGATCACGACCTCTCCGTTTGGTGCTGTGGCCTCTGTGACCACAAGCTCTTCTACGGGGGTGTCGGGGTCGGTGTCGTTGGCCAACACGTCGATGATGACGCTGTCGTCTTCGTCCACATCCGCTGTGTCAGGGTTGGCAATTGGGGTCACCTCGCCTTCGACAACACTGACCGTGACGATTGCCGAGTCGGTGTTCCCTTCGGGATCCGTGATCGTGTAGGTGATCGTATCAGGTCCGGTAAAGCCCTCGTCTGGCTCATAGGACAGCGTGCCATCGTCGTTGATATCGACGATGCCATTCTCGGCGTCGGCATCAATCACATCGAGATCGGCCAGCGGTGTGTCCGGGTCGGTATCGTTGGACAGAACGTCGATGACTGTGACGTCACCCGCTGTTGCGCTGGCTGTGTCGTCCACCGCATCAGGTGCCGATGTGCCGACATCGGCGGCACCGGTCACATTGACTGTGAGGGTCGCTGTATCTGTGCCACCGTTGCCATCGGAAACCGTGTAGCTGACAGAGGTTTGGACAACTTCGCCATCTGGCGTGTCGGCAAAGTCACCGTCCACGTCACGGAAGCGTACAGCCCCGTTTGCACCGATGCGGATCTGACCACCGTTGTCGGCATCCACCCAGGTTCTCAGGTTCGAAGACCCATCGATTTCAACAACACGCAGCGCGTCATCGTTAGGATCGGTGTCATTGGTCAACAAGCCCTGAGCGCCATTGGCAAGACGGACATTGCCGCCGCCATAGCCATCCATGTCAAAGTCAAAGGCATCGTCAACCGCATCCGGTTCGTCGCTGCCTGTGTCAGGATTGACAGTCACGGTCACAGTCGAGGTGTCCTCGTTCCCGTCCGGGTCAGTGATCGTGTAGTTGATCGTGTCCTCTCCGGTAAAGCCAGCATCCGGCTCATAAGACAGCGTCCCATCAGGGTTGATGTCTACGATACCATTCTCGGCTTCGGCGTCGATAACGTCGAGTTCTTCCACTGGGGTGTCTGGGTCGGTGTCATTGGCCAGAACGTCAATCTCGACAACGCCTTCTTCGGTGACTTCCGCCGTGTCAGGATTGGCAACAGGGCTGGTGTCAACCACGTCATCAACCAGAACCTCTTCGATTTCCGAGAAGTTGATCGTGACGGGTTCGCCATCGTCGTTCAGGTAGGTTGCCGTGCCCGCCTCTGGATCGTCTTCGTCAAAGACCACCTCAACAGGGCCAAGGCCGGTCAGGTCCAGAACGTCACCAATCCGTCCGTCGGGGTTGTTGGTCGGATCAATGAGTGCTTCTTCGTCATCTTCGCCGCCAATCACTGTGATTGGTGCCGTGCCGCTTTGGGTTGGATCGACAAAGAACTCGTCGTCGCCTGCGCCGCCCAGGGCGGTGTCGCCGGTGCCGACGGTGATGTCGTCGTCCATTGCGCCGCCGTCGAGTGTGTCGTCACCCTCGCCGCCGTCCAGCGTGTCGTTGCCGTCACCGCCCATGATGTCGTCGTCGCCGTCACCGCCATCAAGAAGGTCGTCGTCGCCGCCACCGTCAATGGTGTCGTCTTCACCAGAGCCTGTGACCGTGTCGTCGCCGTCGCCGGTGGCCACGATGCAGGGGCCAGCCATTTCAGGGCCGGTCACTTCATCGTCACCAGAGCCGGTGACCACCTGTTCGATTTCCTCAAAGGTGATGTCAGGCGTGCCGTCATCGTCCAGACCGTCCACGGTGCCAGCTTCGCCATCTTCAGGTTCAAAGGTCACGACCAGATCTTCGGTCTGATCGCTCAGATCAAGAATGTCGCCCTCGTCGCCATTTTCGGGGCCAGCCGGATCACCGGTTGTGCCGTCCGAGCCGCCGTCGATGGTCACATCAACATCTGGTGTGGTGTCGGTTGGATCAACCGTGAAGACATCGTCGCCAAGACCACCTTCTGCTGTGTCGGCACCGCCAACCGCGATGTCGTCATCGCCGTCTTCACCTTCGAGAAGGTCGTCGCCCTCGCCACCGGCCAGAGTGTCGGCCTCTTCGCCACCCAAGAGCGTGTCGTTGCCGTCGCCGCCGTCGAGATCGTCATTGCCTTCGTTGCCAAGCAGCGTGTCATCACCGGCACCGCCGTCAATCACATCGTCATCTTCGCCGCCAAGAACAGAGTCATCGCCAAGGCCTGCGTCAATTGTATCAGGGCCGCCGTTGCCTTCGATCACATCATCAATGCCATCGTCGCCGTCGATCTGGTCACCTTCGTCGTCGGTATAGCCGGGGGCCATGACCTCGCCATCATCAAGACCGTCGACCACATCATCCGCTTGCGGATCGGTCAGAACCTCTTCGATTTCAGAGAAGGTGATTGTGACAGGCAGACCATCGTCGTTGATGTAGGTCGCTGTACCCGCTTCTGGATCGTCGTCGTCATAGGCCACGTCCACAGGGCCAAGGCCGCGCAGGTCAAGTGTGTCACCATCGCCGCCATTGGTCGGGTCGGAAAGGTCTTCGCCTGTCTCGCCGCCGATCACGGTGATACCATCGGTGCCGGGCTCGCTCGGATCGACAAAGAAGTCGTCGTCGCCGCTGCCGCCAAATGCGATGTCGCCTGCGCCAACGGTGATGTCATCGTCATCGCCGCCACCATCAAGCTCGTCTGCACCTGCGCCGCCGTCAAGCGTATCGGTGCCGATGCCGCCCAAGAGGGAGTCGTCGCCCGCGCCGCCATCGAGAAGGTCGTCGTCGCCGCCGCCGTCAACAAGGTCATCGCCTGCGCCTGCGTCGATGGTGTCATCGCCGCCGTTGCCGTCGACCACATCGGCCTCGTCGGTGATCAGATCGCCGCCGCCATCGGTGGGCAAGTTGCCGTCGTCATAGCCGACACCCATGTCTTCACCGGTGTCTTCGCCGTCAACCGTGCCGTCCGGGATCGGGGCCTCGGGATCCTGCAGGATCGTTTCGATGCCTTCGAACTCGAGGGTTGAGCCGTCTTCAAAGGTGACTGTACCGGTCTGCGCGCCTGCATCGTTTTCATCAGCAACCGCATCAACGGTCACGTCACCCGCGCCGCGTAGATCGAGCACGTCGTTGTCGGTAGTCGCATCAGGGCCATTGCCGCCGTCGATCACATCGCCTGCGCCTTCGGCGGCGCTGCCGACGATGATGGTGTCATCACCACCTTCACCAAAGATCGTATCTTGGCCTTCGCCGCCTGTGATGACATCTTCACCACCCTCTTCAGAGGAGGGAGTTAGGCCGTCTGGATCAATAACAGGCGTTACATCAATGTCGCCGACGCCGATCCAGCCGATCACGGTCGACGAGTCATCGCCCGGCTCATGGATGATCTGCAAAGACGAGATCGGCCCGTCGATATGGACCTGCACGTTGTCGGGATTGTTGCCGTCCAGACGGTAGGTTGATTGGCTGTCGTTGCCGTCAATCGTATTGCCGCGCACGTCCACACCGCCGTTGTCCACGTTGCCGCCCGAGAATGTGACAGGCACTTCGTTGCCATCGGCGTCAAGCGCAACGACGCGCACCTGATCGTCCCAGCCAGCGCCTTGGTTCACGTCATAGAGGGTAAAGCTGACGTCAGAGACCGGCGTGTCAAATTCGAAGTCGAGGGTGTTGCTCTCACCGCCGACTTCGGGGCCGGAATAGAACACGTTGTCTGGTGTGGCTTTGCCATAGGTGGTGCTTGAGGTGGTCCGGATGAATCCGTCCAGCGAAACATCGGTTGTGACGGCACCATCCTCGGACGCAAGCTGACCACCGGACATGTCAGAGATGTCCAAAGTTGTTGCATCGCCTGTCAAAGGGACACCGTTGTCGCCAAAGATCAGGTCGTCACCTTCGCTACCATCAATGGTGTCATCGCCGACGTCGTCGCCACCGTCATCAATTGTTTCAAGAAACTGGCCATCAGCCCAGTCCCCGCCCATGACAATGACGCCGTTTGTAACGTCTGAAACATGATTGATCTCAAAGCTTCTGATGCCGCTATCGTTTGAATCCAATAGATGGCGGAACGAGTTGAAAGCGTCTGGGTGCGCGCCGTCACCTGGAACCATGAAGGTGTTGCCATCCTCATCTCGGATCATCTTCATTTGGACGAGTGGGAACTCTGTCCCGTCGTTCATCGTGAAGTTGACAGTGGCGTTGTTGACCATGACGAGGTCCTGAGGACCGGTCAGGCTCGACGAAACCGAGGTATCCGCACCGTAAATGTCCGAACGCTCGATATCGATAATACCAACATAGGATTGGCTTCCGCCGGTCAATGACAGTTCATCCAGGCCGAATGTGCGATCGGCGCCAGCGCCATCTTGGGAAAAGGATACGCCATCCAGGGCGCGATAATCACCACCGCCCCCAGCGGAGCCGTTGTAATTAGGGTGCGCCAGAAGAGGGATGTCATTGCCAAGGTAAAAAGCGTCTGTGGAAAAATCAAAAGTGTCAAATTCGGATTCCGCGCGGACGCGATCATAACCGCCGCCAGTTGACCCTGGGCCATCGCCCAGCGTGGTGCCAAGAGTAACTGATCCACCGCCTGATGTGCTGTCGGAGCCATCGCCATAGATGGTGTCATCGCCCGCGTTACCATCAATGAGGTCATCACCCGCACCTGCGGTGATGGTGTCCTCAACGAGTGAACCTGTGATCGTGTCGTTGCCGGGTGTTCCTGGGATGATGGGCATGAGGTGATCTCTCTTCTACTGTTTTGATGCCACTCGAGAGGGCAATGCGGGCGACACTTGCAAAAGGTCGCATGAACGGGGGCGCTCTGGATGCCATCGCATCAGAACGAGATTCAGATTTGGGTGCCTGTAAAGGCGTAAGGGGAGTGCTTGGCGTGGCCGCGCCAAAGCAGTGCTAGAGCGTTATTTGGCCCTGCAATCGTCAAGCAATCGGAACCGGGTTTTGCGCAATATGCGCGGCAGTCTTACAGAGCGATGGCGTCGTAGCATCAGACTCTCCTTAAAGTTTTCAAAACCCCGAGCAGACGGGGATCAAAGCTTAGCGTGCATCAACTTTGCAGTGGCGTAAGTCGACCACGAAGGTTGATACAGTACCTTTTGTCTAACGGATCAAAGGCTTGTGGGAGGGGAGAAGTCATAAGCTTTTCTTAAAACATGTATTTTTGTCGTAAATTTGATTCACGTTACGCGTACCGCGCCTGACGAACCGTTTCGGCTGAAAGTCATGCGCAAAGCGGCCCGACATTGTTTCCGCATGTCGTGAAATTTAACTCACGACGGGAGGTGCAGATCGCGCCATCCGTAGATTTTGGTCCGCGTCAAAGGTGTCGCGCTGAGCGTCGAAACAATGGCTTTAATCGGTTACCATTTTTTCATAATCCAGCGCTAATTAGGATTGCTTGCATCGTGTTACCGCCGGCAATTTGACTGGGAAGAATTGAATCCGTCGTGGTTCAGGAGATGAATTTGCAAAAAGACCCTACTGTTTCCACCTTTTTAGTCCGGTTTTCGGATGGCGGGACCTTTGAGACCACTGCAAATTCTGCTTCGGAGTATCTTCTCGATACCTGCTTTATCCGATTCTTGTTCCTCTGTGTGATGCTCTACGGCATCTTGATGCATCGCGATGACATCGCCCAACTAGACACATACACGCAGGTCTTGTTGTGGATCATTTTGTTTGTCGTAACTGCTGGCTGGCTTGTTTTTAGTGTAAATTTGAACCTGTTCTTGGTGAGACGTGGTTACATTTCACATGTTTTTACGCCCGCACTCATCTTTCCGATGGTGCCGATCAACATCATTACAGCAGGTTTTGTCGCTGAGTATTTAGGGGCCGACTATTGGTTGGCCTTTCCCGAGAATGTGGCCCCGATTGCCCAGAACCTTCTCGCGGCGGTATGTTTTGACATCTTGCATGGGCGTTACGTTGCGCCGACCCATCCAACATATGTGCCGCCGGCAGGACGTAAGACCTCTTTGGAGGACAGACAGGACATTCAGTTCGCATCAATGGCGACGGCATCAGATTACGGCCCCACGCCGGATGAGAGAGACCAGACATCCAACGAGATGCAAAGCTCGGAAATTGATAATAATCTTCCCGAGTTTTTCGTCACCATTTCAGGGCAACGATTGGACCTTCGTGAATTCGTCTATTTACAGTCCGAAGACCACTACCTCAAAATTCAACAAGTCCACTCTAGTATGATGCTGCGCGGAAGGTTGAAAGAAACCGTCGAGCAGATGGACCACCGTCTTGGTATTCAGATCAATAGGTCTGTTTGGATTGCCTTCGCCTCGGTCAAGAACGTGGATGAGAATGATGCCGGATATTTGGAAGTCACCCTATCGGACGAGACCAAATTTAAAATTACCAATTCCCGCAAAATGATGTTCTTACAGAACTTCCGACTTTATCGTTACGACGTCTCCGCTTAATCTCAACGACCTGTGCCAAATGCGTCTCAGGTTGGACAGCGAAGCGTTTTACGGGCACTTACCGGGTGCGCCAGTCTCTTAATGGTGGGGTGCCCCCAACTCCGATTTTGTCGTGATCATTGTGGCTTTGATCTTGGGAAATAAGCGCCACACATGCACCGCAGAAGTCGCGCGTCCCATGCCGCATTGTGCCAAGGCCCGGCCGAACGACGGGCAGGCGGTCTAACCGCAAGGGTCGTCAAAAAAAACCGTTGATAATGCGCAAGGGGCGGGTTTGTGGATACAGCTCCCGCTTGTAAATCGGTCCTCAGGACGGTGTGACCCAATTTGCTGTCTTCTCGGCTTTGTCGTGAGGGGGGGGGCTCAAGATTATTATTGACTCAGCTTCAAATGGCGAGTTAAACGATTAACTGTAAAACGTTTAACAGCGTTTGAGGGGGGAGGCGAACCATGAGCCATAGGGTGTCTATCAAAGACGTCGCGAAAGAAGCGGGTGTGTCAACCGCGACTGTTTCAAACGTTTTTAGCGGCAAGAAGCCGGTGAATGACGATTTAGCCGCCAAGGTGAAAAGCGTCGCTGCCCGGCTTGGGTATCAAGTCAACAAAGCGGCGTCCTTGCTTCGCTCTGGTCGGAATAGTGTCGTTTCGGTTTTGGTTCCCGATCTGTCAGACCCATTTTTCACATCGATCATCACCGAGATTGAGCATCTGGCTACCGATGATGGGTATGAGATCATTGTTGGAAATTCCAATGACAACGTTGTCACCGAGGCAGGGCGGCTTGACGCTTTGATGGCATGGCAGCCTGCGGGGGTGATTGTCATTCCGTGCACAGACAAAGTGCCGGATCGCCTTAAGACAGAACATGACACGCCCTGCGTCTTTCTGGATCGTATTTCCGAATTTGACGTCGCGGACACTGTCACGATCGACAACGTCGGAGCAGGTATGATCGCGGCAAAGCATCTGACCGACAAAGGGCACACCTGCGTCCTTGTCGCTGCGTCTGATCTTGAAATTGCACCGATCCGAGAACGGGCAGAGGGGGTTGAGGCGCAAATTCAACGGGTTGGCGGTACGGTTGATTTCCTTGAACTGGGGTCCGATCCGCAAATTGGCGCAGCGACCTTGGCCGCATGGATGGATGTGCATCCGCTGCCGTCTGCGATTGTCGCGACCAATGACATGACGACGCTTGCGGCATTGTCATGCATCGCGGATCGCAAATTCGAATTGCCCGACAAGATTTCCGTTGTTGGATTTGATGACTATGCGTGGATGCAGGCACGCCGCACCGGCATCACGGTGATCAAGCAGCCCGTCGAAGACATCGCAACATCCGCATGGGAGCTGTTGAGGAAACGCATTGGCGGTGACACGTCGCCCATCGTCAATCGGGTCCATGAGTGTGGATTGGTTGCCAGAGATTCCGTCAAGAGCTTCATTACCGGGCAAACCGACGCCCCCCAAAGAGATCGCGTTAACCCAGAACGACATAAGCACGCGCCGCGTCGCAATGGCGATGAACATATGTCGTGATGAACTAACCAAACCGGCTGCACTGCGCAGCTAAGCGCCGAAAGGCGTCGTCACCATATTTTTAAGAATTTCGGCACGGCTTCGTCTGTGAACGGGAGGGATGTGTCTAAGGCCGCATCAAAGGGGTTCAACTGAACCAAAAAACTTGGAGGAAACTATGACTAACTTTTTCAAAGCTGCGGCGGCGTCTACGCTTGTCGCCACACTATGCGCATCGACTGCGATGGCTGACACAGTGGCATTCTTGATGCCCGACCAAGCGTCGACACGGTATGAAGAGGCGGATTGGCCTGGTTTTCAAGACGCGATGGCGGGTTTGTGCTCAGACTGTGAGTTGATCTATCAAAACGGCAATGCCGACGTCGCCCTGCAACAACAGCAGTTCAACTCCGTGATCGCACAGGGCGCATCCGTCATCGTGCTTGACCCCGTCGACTCTGCGGCGGCGGCTGGTCTGGTTGAAATCGCGCATTCCCAAGGTGTCAAAGTGATCGCATATGATCGTCCAATCCCGGACAAAGTGGCTGACTTCTATGTCTCTTTTGACAATGAAGGCATTGGGTACGCGATTGCTCAGTCTTTGGTCGATCATCTGCAAGCGACAGGTGTTCCCGATGGCGCTGGGGTTCTGCAAATCAATGGCTCCCCCACAGATGCGGCGGCTGGTTTGATCCGCGACGGTATCGACCGTGCGCTTGACGCGTCTCCCTATGTGACGCTTTCGGAGTTTGACACACCTGATTGGGCTCCGCCAAAGGCTCAGGAATGGGCCGCAGGTCAGATCACACGTTTTGGTGGCGACATCATGGGTATCGTTGCTGCCAATGACGGCACTGGCGGTGGCGCGATTGCAGCGCTGAAAGCGTCTGGCGCTGATCCCCTCCCACCTGTCACAGGCAACGATGCTACCATCGCGGCACTGCAATTGATCATTGCTGGCGACCAGTACAACACAATCTCCAAGCCATCGCAGATTGTTGCTGCCGCCGCTGCGGAAGTTGCTGTTCAGTTGCTCAAAGGCGAGACGCCCAACGCCACAACCGAACTCTACAACACGCCTTCGCAGCTGTTTGTGCCGGCCGTTGTGACCCAAGAAAACATCAAAGAGCTGATCTTTGATGCCGGCATCCAAACTGCTGAAAAAGTCTGCACCGCAGAATACGCAGACGCCTGTGCCGCACTTGGCATTAAGTAAGTGACACGGTGCGGTGCCTGATCGCAGGCACCGCACACCAATGTGGCGAAGAGGAGGACGTCATGACACAGGGAAACACGCATAGAGATGCGCGGGATCCTATCTTGCGGTTGCAAGGGATCGGAAAACAATTTGGTGCTGTGACGGCTCTTGAGGATATTGCATTAGATGTTCGCGCGGGCGAAGTTGTCGCCCTTGTTGGTGACAATGGCGCGGGCAAATCGACCTTGATCAAGGTGCTTGCGGGCGTACACCAACCCACATCGGGCACCATCGAATATCTCGGTGAACAGGTGACTTTGGACACCCCAGGCAAAGCCTTGGAGATGGGCATTGCCACGGTGTTTCAGGATCTTGCCCTATGTGAGAACCTCGACGTTGTGTCGAACCTTTTTCTGGGTCACGAACTTTCGCCTTGGCGTTTGGATGAAGTCCAAATGGAGGTGCGCGCTTGGACCTTGTTGCAAGAGCTCGCGGCACGAATTCCATCTGTTCGCGAACCCATCGCATCCCTTTCGGGGGGGCAGCGTCAAACCGTTGCGATTGCGCGGTCGCTTTTGCTCGACCCTAAAATTATCATGTTGGATGAACCAACAGCGGCCCTTGGCGTTGCCCAAACAGCTGAGGTTTTAAACCTTATTGAGCGTGTGCGGGATCGCGGCCACGGTGTCATCTTGATTTCGCACAATATGGAAGACGTGCGCGCTGTGGCAGACCGTATCGTTGTCCTGCGATTGGGCAAAAACAACGGCACCTTTGATGCCGACACTTCACATCAAGACCTCGTTTCAGCAATCACCGGTGCCAGCGAAAACGCTGTGTCCCGCCGTGCGGAGCGCAAACTCGCAAAAGTGGGCGACACTCAATGACACACGACACAAATAAACCTCAGCTTGATCGGGCAGATAGCCGCGTCAGGCACGACACTGGCCTTATAGGGGCGGCGCGTGGGTTCGTGGATCAGGTGCGATCCGGCGATTTGGGCATGTTGCCGGTCTTCGTCGGCCTCTTGCTCATCTCGGTTGTCTTCAGCAGCCTGAATCCGGTGTTTCTGGCCCCAAATAACCTCGTGAACCTGCTCTTTGACGCCGCCGCAGTGGGCCTTATCGCGCTCGGTGTCGTCTGTGTTCTGCTCCTCGGAGAGATCGACCTGTCCATCGGTTCCATGAGCGGGCTTGCATCTGCGATGACGGGGGTTTTGTGGGTAAATTCCGAGGTGCCTTTGTCGCTCACTATCCTGGCCGTTGCTTTGACAGGTGCGCTTGTCGGTGCTCTCTTTGGGTTCCTGCGCAATCAATTTGAAATGCCGAGTTTTGTCGCGACCCTTGCTGGTCTTCTGGCGTTGCTAGGTCTTCAACTCTATATTCTTGGGCCGACGGGCTCGATCAATATGCCATTCTCGTCACCACTGGTCCGGTTTGGCCAAATTCTCATTATGCCCGCCTGGCTGTCCTACCTTGTCGCCGTTATTCCCGGTGCCTTGATCATATTTGGGACCGCCCGCGCCAACGGGCAACGCGTTGAGGCGGGCCTTTCGTCCAGCGGTCTCAGCGCGGCAATGGCCAAGGCTGTGATCCTAACAGCGGCTCTGGTCTTCGCGGTGTTTTACCTTGAACAAGGTCGCGGTGTGCCTTGGATGTTTGGTGTGTTTGTCTCTTTTGTTGTTGTCTTGGATTATGGGCTGACACGGACGAAATGGGGGCGATCCATGTTTGCCGTGGGTGGCAATGCAGAAGCCGCGCGCCGATCCGGTATCAACGTCAACCGCATTCGAATGTCTGCCTTTGTGGTATGTTCGACACTCGCAGCTCTGGGCGGGGTGTTTGCCGCCGCACGATTGGCCTCAGCCAGTCAGCAAGCCGGTACAGGTGATGTAAACCTAAACGCGATTGCCGCGGCAGTCATTGGTGGCACGTCGCTGTTTGGCGGCCGAGGAACGGCGTGGTCCGCCCTGTTGGGGGTGATTGTGATCATGGCCATATCAAACGGTCTGACCCTTCTGAACCTCAGTTCTTCACTTCGCTATATGATCACAGGTGCGGTTCTTGCCCTTGCCGTGATCGTCGATAGTTTGGCCCGCCGGTCTCGTGCCAGCCATGGCCGCGCCTAAGGAAACGACATGTCCAAGTCCATGCAAAACAAATGTGTAGTTATAACCGGTGCAGCGTCTGGCATAGGTCTGGAATGTGCCAAAACACTGATCGGGGCAGGGGCGAAAGTCGCCCTTGTCGATCATGCCGAAGACAAATTGCGCAGCATTTGCGATGATCTCGGCGCAGGCGCACATGCCATTGTCACTGATCTTCTTGATCCAGCGAGCGTTTCCGAAATGGTCCCCAAAATCCTTGATCAATTGGGCGGGCTGGATGTGTTCCATGCCAATGCCGGGGGATACGTTGGGGGGGCTTTGGTCGAGGGCGATCCGGATGAATGGGATCGGATGTTGAACCTCAACATCAACGCAACCTTTCGGGCGGTCCATGCGGTGTTGCCGTATATGGTTGCGCAGAAATCCGGTGATATCATCATGACCAGTTCGATCGCAGGCGTTGTTCCCGTAATATGGGAGCCAATCTACACCGCATCGAAACACGCCATTCAGGCCTTTACCCACACGGTTCGCCGGCAAGTGGCCTCTGATGGCGTCCGGGTCGGAGCAATTCTCCCAGGGCCGGTTGTCACAGCATTGCTGGATGACTGGCCCAAAGAGAAAATGGACGAGGCCTTGGCAAATGGCAGTTTGATGCAGCCACAAGAGGTTGCTGATTGCGTGCTTTTCATGCTGACGCGCCCCCGCAATGTCACAATCCGTGATCTGGTGTTATTGCCCAATAGCGTGGATCTGTAGCATGGCCAATTCGACTTGTTTCATCGGGATCGACGTTGGCACCGGTAGTGCACGCGCCGGTCTCTTTGACGAAACTGGCGCGATGCTGGGCACGGCCAAGCGCGAAATCACGATTTACAAAGACGCGGGCCATATCGTTGAGCAATCCAGCGACAACATTTGGGGTGCCATTTGCGCGGCAGTCCAAGAGGCTTTGGCCGAAAGTGGCGTCACGGCGGATACTGTCAAAGGTATTGGGTTTGACGCGACCTGTTCACTCGTGGCCTTGGATAAGACATTTCAGCCACTTACGGTAAGCCCGTCCGGGGACAATGCGCGGAATGTGATCGTCTGGATGGATCATCGCGCCACCGAACAAGCCACCCGGATCAATGAGACAAAACACAGGGTGTTGAATTATGTCGGGGGCACGATTTCCCCTGAGATGGAGACACCGAAACTGCTTTGGCTAAAAGAAAACCTGCCAGAGAGTTACACCGCGGCAGGGCAGTTTTTTGACCTGACCGACTATCTGACGTGGCGTGCAACAGATGACTTTGCGCGGTCCGTCTGCACTGTCACCTGCAAGTGGACATATATGGCCCACGAAAAGTCCTGGGATGACAGCTACTTCCATGCGATTGGGCTCAGCGATCTGGCGGATGATGGTTTTGCACGGATCGGCACAAATATCGTTGATGCAGGGACGGCGTTGGGATCTGGGCTTACGGCTCAAGCGGCAAACGACCTTGGTCTGACTGTCGGAACGCCAGTGGGCGCGGGTTTGATTGATGCCCATGCCGGTGGCTTGGCGACCGTCGGGGCCAATGGGCCCGCTCATGGCGGACAAACGGTGCAGGGCGCGCAAGATCGCATGGCCTATGTGTTCGGGACCTCCGCCTGCACCATGTCGTCGTCACAGCAAGAGGCATTTGTGCCCGGAGTTTGGGGGCCATATTACTCGGCGATGGTTCCGGGTTTATGGCTGAGCGAGGGCGGGCAATCTGCGGCCGGAGAGGCCATCGTGCAACTGGTAAAACACCATCCTGCCTTTGCACAGACGTCACAACTTGCAAAGGGCGCGGGGCAGTCTTTGCTGACATACCTGCTCAATCACATTGCCGATCTTGTTGATCACCCCTCCGACGCTGTGGTGTTGGCCAAAGATAAGATCGTGGTGCCTGAATTCTTGGGCAATCGTGCGCCTTTCGCCGATCCAAACGCCAAGGCGGTCATATCGGGTTTGGATGCAGATGTGAGCGTGCAAAGCCTCATTGGGCTCTACATTGCCGGTATCACGGGGCTTGGCTACGGGCTCCGACAAATCCTAACGGTACAGGCGGCCAATGGTGTTGATCCCAAAATAGTTGTGATCAGCGGGGGCGCAGGCGAGCATCCGATCGTCAAACAGCTATTGGCGGATGCCGCCGGTATCCCATTTGCAGAACCCAGCGCAGCCGAGCCTGTTCTTCTGGGGGCGGCCATGTTGGGGGCTGTGGCGTCAGGGGTGAAGGCCGATGTCGGCCAAGCCATGGCCGAGATGTCGTCGCTGGGGCGTATTTATACCCCTGCACCCGGGCACATCGAAAAGGCGCACGCGCAGCGTTACCGCGCATTTGAAGCCTTGCAATCTGCGGCGCGATTGGCCCGCAGCGCGAAGGGTGACTGACATCTTGCTTTGACGGCACAGGCGTCTGGTCGCTCATAGGGTTATGGTTTTCTGGTTTCCTCTTGGTTTTCGGTCGGTCCTGCGGAAAATCTGAACTGTGGAAACGGCTTTCGCAGCAGTCAAAGTTGTGACCTCAACCCAAGTTTCGTCAGTGTTGGATCATGCTTTTGTGCAAGAGCACCACAGGTGTGACTGTTGGGGGCTGGGCCAGGGTCCGAGCCTCACAATGCGCTTTGTCAAAGGCTGGGGATCGGGGCGCTCACGACGGGCGCTTATTAATTCTGACTTTTTTTGTCGGTTTTGCTTGTTTTCCCGAAAAATCAAACTTATGAGCGGCTTTGTAATTATCCAACCGGAGACCGCAAATGTCGCATTCGACATCTTTAAGCGGCTTCCTTGGTGCTATTGCAGCCAGCACAGCCTTTGTTGTGCCAGCCACCGATGCTCAAGCAGAAGCCTTGACCTTCACCGATATCGCTGGCCGCGAAGTGACGCTTCCTGAGATGCCTGACAAAATCATCCTCGGCGAAGGCCGGATGATGTACGGGATTTCGGCTGTTGTCGGCGACAACCCCTTTGAAAAGATTGTCGGCTGGAAAGACGATCTTGTGCAATATGACCCGGACGGGTTCCGCAAGTTTCAGACCGCGTTTCCAGAAGATACGGCCCGAATGATCAACTTTGGCAACCCCTATGCCGGTGATTTCAGCATCGAAGCCGTATTGGAGAGCGAAGCCGACTTGCTGCTTTTAGAAGCGGGCAGCCTCTTCAAGGCCGAAGAAACCGGTCTGATCGAAAAGCTTGATGCCGCAGGTGTTCAGGTCGCTTTCATCGACTTCCGCCGCAATGCGACGGAAAACACTGTGCCGTCACTCCTGCTGATTGGCCGTGTGTTTGGGGCGGAAAAAGGTGCGGCTGAATTCATCGACTTTTACATCTCTCAGATGCGCCAAGTCACTAATATTGTTGACCAAATCCCCGCAGAAGAACGCCCCTTGGTGGTTGTCGAAAACGCGGCGGGATGGCAGGCTGATTTCTGCTGTTGGTCGTTTGGGCCTTATAACTATGGCCGTTTCGTCGAACTGGCCGGGGGCACAAACTATGCCTCGACCTTGGCAAACGCCTATTCCGTGACGCTGAATCTTGAGGGTGTGATCGAAGCTGATCCTGCCCATATCGTCGCCACTGGGGCGAACTGGGCCGAAGCGCGCCCCGAAGTGACGTCGGTTCTTTTGGGCTATGAAGCAACCGAGGAGGCCAATGCCGAACGTATCAAGGCGCTGGCATCTCGCGATGGGTTTGCCGATCTCGAGGCGGTGAAAGCGGGCAACTATCACGCCATCTTCCACCAATTCTACAACTCGCCCTATCACTTCATTGCGATCCAGCAATTGGCGAAATGGTTCCACCCCGATGATTTCGAAGATCTCGATCCATGGGCCAACTTCCAAGAGCTACACGAACGTTTCTTGCCGTTCGAAGCCGACGGAACATTCTGGATGTCTGCTCCCGCAGCTCAGTGATGCGCTCACCCGACCTGCAGGCAGAAACCTGCAGGTCACATCCCTTTTTCAGGTTTCCAACATGACTGATCAAACAATAGCGCCAACGGCATCTGGTCTTGTCCAAGGCTACCGCAAGCGCAGCAGTCGACGGGTGCTTATGGTGCTCGGCGCATTCGTAGCGCTGGCCGCCCTGATGATCCTCGATATTATCACCGGACCGGCAAATTTGACCTTTGGACGCACGCTTCAGGTTATCTTGGACCCATCCATTGCCACGCCAAAAGAAGACGTGATCATCTGGAAATTGCGTCTGCCGGTCGCCTTGATGGCCGTGTGTGTCGGTGCGATGCTTGGTGTCGCAGGGGCCGAGATGCAGACCATTCTGAACAACCCGCTTGCGGACCCGTTCACATTGGGGTTGTCATCCGCCGCCAGTTTCGGCGCAGCGCTCGCCATCGTTCTGGGCTGGTCCATTGTCCCCGGCGTGGGCGGTTTGTTCGTGACTGTAAACGCCTTTGTGTTCGCGTTGGGCGCGTCTATGGCGCTCTATTTGTTTACCAAATTGCGCGGCGTGTCGCCCGAGGCGATGATCCTTGTCGGCATCGCGATGCTCTTCACGTTCAATGCCTTGCTGGCCTTCTTGCAATACGGTGCCTCCGAGATGCAGCTGGCGCAGCTCATTTTCTGGCAACTTGGCTCTCTGTCCCGTGCCACATGGGACAAGGTGGCGATCTGCGCGGTTGTGTTGGCGGTGCTATTGCCTTGGTTCTATAGCCGCGCTTGGGCGCTGACCGCCCTGCGTATGGGCGAAGACAAGGCCGCGGCCCTCGGCGTCAACGTCAATCTCTTGCGGGTGAGCGTCCTTGCCGGTGTGTCGGTTCTCGCAGCCGTCGCCGTCTCCTTTGTCGGGGCCATCGCCTTTGTTGGGCTTGTCGGCCCGCATATTGCCCGCATGATTGTTGGCGAAGATCAGCGCGGCTTCCTGCCGCTATCTGCCCTGTGCGGGGCTTTGATCCTGTCCGGGACGTCAATCGCGTCCAAGGCGATTACCCCCGGTATCGTCTATCCGATTGGCATGATCACCTCCCTGATTGGCATCCCGTTTTTCATTCTTTTGATCCTCGGACAACGCAAGAGGCACTGGCAATGACAGGTTTAAAAGCAGATGGTCTGAGCTTTTCCTATGGCGCCCACAAAGTGCTGAACAACGTCAGTTTCGACGCTCTGCAACCTGGAAAACTGACGGCTCTTATTGGGCCGAACGCGGCCGGTAAATCTACGCTATTTCGGGTGATTGCGGGGCTTCTCAAACCCGACGCGGGCAAAGCCTATCTGGGCGGCACCGATTTGGATAGCCTAAGCAGCCGCGCGCGCCTGAAACGCATTTGTTTCATGCCACAGTTCTTTGCCGCCAACGCGGCCCTGACGGTTTTTGACGTTGTGATGATGGCCCATAAACAGCTCAAAGGCTGGCGGGTGACAGACGATGATATGACGGCTGTTGCAAGAGCGCTTGACCATGCGGGCATTGGGCATTTGTCCGAGGCCTATATCAGCGATTTGTCCGGCGGGCAGTCCCAGATGGTTTCCGCAGCCCAGGCGCTTATTCGGCGTTCCGATGTTTACCTGTTTGACGAACCGACGTCGGCCCTGGATCTGCGCCACCAGATTTCCGTGCTTGATCACATCAAAACGGCGGTTGCCACGCGCAACGCGATTGGGATCGTGGCGCTGCATGATTTGAACCTCGCCGCTCGTTTTGCCGATCATCTTTTGCTGGTCGGACAGGGGCGCATCCTCGCACAAGGCTCGCCGAATGATGTGCTACGTTCATCAGCGATTTCAGACACCTACGGTGTCGAGATCGAGATTTCCATCGGCCCAAGAGAGGACCTTCTTGTTCATGCTTACCCGTCGTAATTTCACCCTTTCCATGGGTGCCTTTGTGAGCGCAGGAACCGCCATCGCATGCCCTGTGCCCGCGCCAGTTGGGAACGCCCACAGTGTCTTGATGCTAAACGCGGGCTGCGGTGATCCAGATACGCCCAATGTGTTTGAACCGGCCTTGCTACGCATAAATCTTGGCGACACGGTGACCTTTCTTGCCACGGATGCAGGCCACAACTCAGCCTCCAAACGCGGCATGATCCCAGACGGGGCCGAGCCGTGGAATGGTGCTGTTGATCAAGAGCTAACTGTTGAATTTAAGGTGCCCGGAATTTACGGCCACATCTGCGTGCCGCATTACGAATGGGGCATGGTCGGCGTGATTGTCGTTGGCGATGACTTGCACAATCTGAAGGCCGCCCAAAAAGTGCGCCACCCCGGCACAGCCCGCAAGACCTTTCGCAGGCTTTTGAAAGACCTCAAAGCCTGAACACTTGGGGCCGAACACTTTGGGCTGAACTCGTGCGTCACAGTCAAAATCCACAGTTTGTGGGGAAAAGATGAGCCTTGAGCGGGGGACATCTGTGCCAAATAGACCCCACCAATTGCAAGGCTTGTGCGTTCAAGACGTCATTGCGGTGTGCGCGCTGATATTTTGTAGTCCATTGCCTGATCGCTCATGTTGTTTCATACCGTTGTGGGCGAGCAATTGGAGTAAGGGTGCAAATGCAGGTCGATCTATTAAAGGCAGGTGCTAAGTATCTAACAATGCTCGGAGAAAAGGGGTTGGATATCTCTGTTCGCCAGGACTTTGACAGCATACCAGACGCCGCTCGCGCTGCGGGGCGTGACTACCAACTGCCGACCTTCCAAATTGACCGCACCGATCACACGCGTGCGTCGACCTTTTGGGTGTTTTTGAACCATGGTGATGTGAGTGTCGGCAGTGCGGCGGCCATTCGTCAGGATTTAAAAGGGGAGAATGTCGCCGACTACCTGATGCGCACCGCGCGCCATCAATACCCCAACCCGTCCGGGGCCGCCATTTCGCGTGTGTCCGAAGCTCTTTCTGATAAAATGACAGGATCGCTGGCCTATATCGGTGAGCTGGCCATCGCTCAGCAAGCCAAAGGAGATCGCGTTGCCTTGGCGTGTTTTATGCGACTGGTGCAAATCCTCGCGATTTCGGAATGGGACATTGATTGGACCTATGCCTTTATCCCGCATCGTCATTTGAACGCCAATCTGGATAAGCTGTATGGCTTTACTCAGCGGTTGCCCGCGGCACAATCTTGGGTGGAACCCGTGCCCGAAAAAAGATCAAGCACAGAGTGGTGGGTTGGGGCACCGCGCGCTGAACTTATTGAGTTTTTGCGCGCCGATGCGCGGCTAGAGAATATCCTCTGAGTAGTTGGCCAAAAGGGTTTTTCCGCCTAGGTACAAGGGCGCAATGATCCGCCGATAGCGTCGTGCAAACCGTTCGCCGGTTCGAAGTGTTTCATCCAAAAACGGATGTGACATGACAGGTTCGCCACGGTTGCAAGCCTCGATATGGGCTTGAACAAGCGCGGCATTGGTTTCAGGACTGAAACCATCAAGTGTTTGTTTTAAATGGCCTGTTTCTTCCAAATAGAAATATTTACTGGCCAAACTGGACTTGCCGATTTGGAGCGGTTGAATTTGGTTGGCATCCGTCGGTGGGCGGGAAAAAAGATCAACCCGATGAGCGATTTGGTCAAAGTTTTCAAGCCGTCCTGCGTTTGTGACCCACCAATTGAGAAAGCTTTCCAACGTCACTTTGTCACCAGCTTTGGCCGATAAAATACCTGCGCGGTGAAAGGCCGAGTCCGCGTTTTCCGACAAGGCAGAGGTGATGCTGTCTGAATTTTTTGGGCGTTCGATTTCGATGACCGGGGTCTTGGCTGAAAAGTAGCTGAAGGGGATGTCAAATGCCGAGGAAATTGTGTCCAACGTTGTCGCTGACACGTCTCGTTCATTTTTCAACATTGATCTGAAAGTTGTGTATTTTATGCCGCACATCTGCGCGGCTTGACGTGTCGACAGCCCACGTTGGCGATAGATTTTCTCAATTTTATCGTGGATTTGGGTCATGGGTGTTCAACATTTTGCACAGGGCTGGTCAATCTATTGCATCTTGGGGCGATGCTGGCAACAGTCTCCCGTAGGTTGAACGCAATGATCAGTTGCGAAGTATGGGAGGTGGGATGTGAAAGAGGAGTATGGGGCAGGGGAGCCAGTGGTTTCTGACGTGCAGAGGGCACAAGACCCCGTAACCAAAGTATATTTCGAAACGATTCTGGATCGCCGGTTGGATCGTATGGTGAAAATCGCCGATCACCTTGGGCTGTCTTTGGATGACGTTGTGAGTGCGATCGGAGTGGAGGACAACAAAATCTTTCTGGACGTGTCTGAAAGCCCATCAAGCCTGCCACGGTATATGGCGTCCAAGGTCAAGCCATAGATGTCGCATAGGGTGACCGCCGCCTCGACTGGAATCCTGCGCACACCGGTTTCCCAATTGTTGTACTGGGTTTGGTGAAATCCATTTCTCGCGGCCCAATCCTTTTGCGAAAGGGCGGAAAACCCCAAACGGATTGCCGCCAACCGAATGCCGATTTCTTTATAATGAGTTTTTTGTTGCATGAGCGCTGATACACATTTTGTGGATAATTTTGCAAGGCGTTTTGAAACGGCGTATTTGTGTGATGTAAGGTGGTGACATCTCGATCTTGCGCTGTTGAATTTGGACCAATTTTTGTGTTCGCCTGTAACGCTGCGTTTTGCGGGCTTGCTCTTGATCGTGGTGGCCCATGCAGGCTTAAATCGGACCTAGGCGATGGGGGGCAGTATGGCGAAACGGGTTTTTATCACCGGCGGGGCGGGCGGCTTGGGTCGTGCCTTGGCAAGCCAACTGGCACAATCTGGGGCGCGGGTGCTGATCGGTGACATCGACGATACCGCCGCCCAAGCCACCGCGACCGAGATTGGTGCAACTGCAATCCGCTGTGATGTCACCTCAGAGGGGGATTTCTCCACTGTTGCCAATTGGTTGCAAGACAATTGGGGCGGTGTCGATCTGGTCATCAACAATGCAGGTGTCGCGCAGATGGGGGCGCTTGATCAAACCCCGATCGACGATTGGCATTGGATTTTCAACATCAACACCCTTGGTCCGGTGCGCGCCGCGCAGGCGCTTGGCCCGTTGATGCCGCCGGGCAGTCAGATGCTCAATATCGCGTCGATGGCGGCGATGCTCTACCTGCCCAATTCCGCCGCCTACAACGCTTCCAAATCGGCGCTTTTGGCGATTTCTGAGACCTTGATGCTCGAATGGGAGCCGCGCGGCATATCTATCCACGTTGCTTGCCCGTCGTTCTTTCGCACCGATCTGGCCCGTAATATGCGCGCCACCGATGACACCACCCGCGCCGCAACCACCCGTATGGTTGAACGGGCCCGCGTTGGCGCGGACGAGGTCGCCGCCACCATTCTTGTGGGGCTAGCGGCGGGTGACCCGCATATCCTAACCCACAGGTCGGCGCGCAAAAGCTGGCTTTTGAAGCGCTATCTACCGTTTTCGATGTACATGTCGATGATGCGCAAAGAGCTGGCCAAACTGAATGCGCGGCTCAAGACCCCCTCGAAAACAAAGAGTTAAAGTGACGCCACGAAACGCCCCGCTTTGCGCCGCGTCGTGATTGGCGCGGGCGGCAAGCTGACGTAATCCATGTGCAACGTAAAGCGCAGGGACCAAGCATGCCGACCACTCTAGAATTGCCGAAAAATCAGCTCAACGGCGTGCTCGCCCGTATTGCTTTCTTGCCCGAACAGCTGCGCTTGCGCGCCTTTGACTTTATTTTTGGTCGCCTGATCCGCGCCTTTGCCACCGTCGGCATTCGCACCCGCGTGTTGGATCCGACCCGCGTCGAGATGACCCTGAAAAACCGCCGAAAATTCCGCAATCATGTTGGCGGGATTCATGGCGTCGTTTGCCAAATGCCCGGTGAATTTGCCGCTGGTATCCTGCTTGCCCATTGGGTGCCAAAGGGGGCGGTGGTTGTGGTGCGCAGCATGACGGCCGAGCTTCACAAACCGATCCGCGGCGACATTCGCGCGGTTGCAACCCTCCCCGAAGAACAGCTCCGCTCAGCGATGGAACAAGAGAAAGGCGAGGTCACTGTGTCGATCGAGCTCACCGATAGCAGCGGTGAACACCCCATCGCCACCGATATCACCATGGCGTGGTTCCCCAAAAACCGCGACTGACGCGAGGTCTTGCTGGCACCTTTGGGCGATCTTTTTAAGCTGAGAAAAACAGATGTCTTTGGGGGGAACATGCGCAAAATCTTGATGGGGGCCGGGGCCGGTTTGGCACTTTTGACCGGGGTGATCGGTTACAATACGTGGCAGTTCACGCCGCAAGCATCGCAAAGCGCCGCGCCCTATGTCCTTGGGGCCGATATTGACGCCGCCGCCCAGTCGCTCTCCAAGGCGGTGCAATTTAAGACCATCGCCAATGGCAGCCATCAAGAGGAATTTGATGGGTTTCTGGCGCTTCTGAAATCCGAATTTCCGCTTATCGCCAATAAGTTGACGCTTGAGCCCCTTGCCAATAACTCCCAGCTTTATAAGTGGCAGGGCACCGATCCTTCCCTCGCGCCGGTGCTCTTGGCGGCGCATTCCGACGTGGTGCCGATCTCTTTTGGCTCGCTTGATCGTTGGAGCTATACGCCCTTTTCCGGCGAAATTGCCGATGGCTATGTCTGGGGGCGTGGTACGCTGGATGATAAGGGCGCGCTGATTGCCATCATGGCCACGGTCGAACATCTTTTGGCCACTGGCTTTACCCCCAAGCGCACCGTTTACCTGTCCTTTGGCGGCGATGAGGAAATCGGCGGCGAGGGGGCCTTGGCGGTGGCCAACCACCTGATAGCACAGGGTATCACATTGGACTGGGCGCTGGACGAAGGCTCCTTTGTCCTCCAAGATGTGATCCCCGGTCTCGACGTTCCGGTGGCAAGCATCAACCTCGCCGAAAAGGGCTATGTCACGGTTAAACTCGTGGCGCGCTCGCCCGGTGGGCATTCGGCCTTGCCGCCTCGTGTCACCGCCGTTGGCCGCATTGCGCGGGCGGTGGATGCGCTGCAAACCACGCCGGTTCCCGGTGGGCTGAGCGATGTTTCGGGCGCGTTTTTTGACAATCTGGGCCGTCATTTCAGCCTCGAAAAACGTGTGCTGTTTGCCAATTCATGGCTGTTTTCACCGCTTCTGAACGTGGTCTTGTCGGACGCCGCCACCACCAACGCCATGCTGCGCACCACCACCGCGCCAACGATGTTGGCCGGTTCAAACAAGGAAAACGTGCTCGCCGCCGAAGCCTCGGCCGTGATCAATTTCCGCATTCACCCGCGCGACACCATCGACAGTATCATCGCCCATGTGACCGAAACCATCGACGACCCCGAGGTCGAGATTGTTGTCGATCGCCAGTTTTCGTCAAACCCCTCGCCGGTCGCCGATGAGGCCAGCGCAGGCTATACGCAAATTCAAACCGCGATCACCCAAGCCTTTGGCCCACTTGCCACCGTGCCCGGTCTGACCATCGCCGCAACCGATGCGCGCCACTATGCGTTGGCGGCGAAAAACGCCTTTCGGATCAATCCGTTCAAGGTCACCAATGATGATATCGCCCGGTTTCACGGCATCGACGAACGCCTGTCGATTGAAAACCTTGAGGCGGGGATGAATTTCTATGGGGCCCTGCTGAGCAAGCAATAAGACCGGCCAAAGGCATCACGGGCGGAAACCGTCCTTGATCTCTTTCATCGCCATCCGATCGACCACACCCGGAGCGATCAGGCGCAGCCACCGCCCCAAACGGGCCTTGCGCGTCATCACAACCTCGCGCTTGTTGCGCGTCATGCCCGCGAGGATCAGGCGCGCGCAGGTCTCGACCGGCATGGCTTTGTCCTCTTTGAGCATCGACACACCCGGTGCTTTGCCGCCCTGCGCGAACCCCTGTTTGCGAATATTGGTGTCGACGGTGCCGGGATAAGCCAAGGTCACGCGCAAGCCCTTGTGGCCAAGTTCGGCGCGTAGGGCCTCCAGAAATCCGTTCATGGCAAATTTGGTGCTACAATAGGCGGTGCGGCCGGGCACCCCAATCAAACCCGCCAGCGAACTCACCCCAACCACTTGTCCTTTGCTGGCCAGCAAATGGGGCAGGGCGGCCTTGGTTAGCCAGACCACTGACCAGTAATTGACAACCATCAGGCGCTCGTACCATGCAAGATCATCGTCCTTGATGGTCTCAAAATTGGCATGGGCGGACATGCCGGCATTGTTGATCAACACATCAATGCGCCCAAGCCGCGCCACGGTTTCATCGATCAAATGGCGGCAGGCAGCGCGATCCGTTACATCGGTCGGAATGATCTCCACGCGTGTCCCCTTCGCGCGCATCTCCGCTGCAACAGATTCAAGCGCCGCCCGCCGCCGCGCCGCCAGAACAACAACCACGCGCCCCTCGTCACGGGTTGCGATCTGGCGGGCAAGCTCGGCCCCAATCCCTTCGGAGGCCCCGGTGAGAATGATAACCTTCATTGCGCCTTGTCTTTGCGCGTTAACCAAAGCCCGAACAGCACCGCCGTGACATACATCGAAACGGAATAAAGCGCGGCGGGCAGGGCGATTTGGAAGTTCCCAAGCACCGAAAGCGCGATATAGAGCGCGAGGGTCGAGTTATGGATGCCAATCTCAAAGCTGATGGCGCGGGCGGAGCCTTCGTCCAATCCGCGCATCCGCGAAATGTGATAGCCCGCCAAGAGGCTCACCAAGTTAAAGGCAATGACTGCCGGGCCAAGCGTGGCTAAACTCTCGGCCAAAGCCTGACGTTCGGAGACAATCGCGATCAAGGCGAACCCGGCCAGCACCAGCGCAGAAAAAACCTTGAAAGGTTTTTGGGCGCGCGTGGCGAGGGCGGGGGCAAACCGACGGATTGCCATGCCAATCGAGACCGGCACCAAGACCACCGCAACCACCTGAGCGACCTTGCCAAATTGCAGTGGTACCACCGCGCCATCCGATCCTTCGGGCGCGAAAATCGCGATGGCGATGTTGGAGATCAACGGCAGGGTGACAATCGCCAACACCGTGTTGATGGCGGTTAGCGAGATGTTCATCGCCACTTTTCCACCGTATAAGTGACTGAAAAGGTTCGCGGTTACGCCACCGGGCGAGGCCGCCAAGATCATCATCCCCACCGCAAAGGCCGCCGGAAGGGCAAAGCCGTAGACGATCAACAAACACGCGATCGGCAATAGGATGACTTGCAAGACCAGCGCCAAAATCACCGCGCCTTTGTGTTGGGTCACACGGGCAAAATCCCGCAGGGTCAGTTCCAACCCAAGGCCCAACATCACCAAGGCCAAAGCGACCAGTAGCACGTCTGGTAAAATGCTCATGATATCCATGGTTTCGTCTCCCTGACCTCGTTAACCCGTCACATCGGCGGCAACGGCGCGCCCGGCTTGACGCCCCGAAAAGATACAGCCGCCCAAAAACGTTCCTTCAAGCGCGCGATAGCCGTGATAGCCGCCGCCGCCAAATCCCGAGACTTCGCCCGCCGCATAAAGCCCCGGCATCACTTCGGCACCGCGTCCCTCAGCACGGCGGAAACAACGTCCACCCAGATCGGTTTCGATCCCGCCAAGGGTTTTGCGTGTCAGGATGTTGAGCTTGACCGCAATCAACGGCCCGTGTTTCGGGTCCAAAATCTTATGCGGTTTCGCGGTACGGATCAGCTTGTCACCGATGTAATTCCGAAAGGTCCGAAGCCCCATAACTTGCTGATCTTTTGTGAACTTATTGTCGATCTGGCGATCTCTGTCCGCGATCTGACGGCGTAGGTCATCGACCTGCAACATGTCATTCCCGGCAATGCCATTCATCTTGCCAACCAAGTCGTCCAACGTCTCCGCCACGGCGAAATCTGCGCCATGTTCCTTGAACGCCTCAACTGGACCGGTGGCTTTGGGGCCAAAGGCACGCCCGAGTACCATTTTCCAATCCCGCCCCGTAAGATCGGGGTTTTGCTCTGATCCGCTAAGCGCGAATTCCTTTTTGATGATGCTCTGGGTGAGCACAAACCACGTATAATCATACCCGGTTTCCATGATGTCGTGCAGAGCGCCCAAACTATCGTATCCGGGATAATTCGGTGCTTTCATACGCTTGCCCGTCGCGTCAAACCACATCGAACTTGGCCCCGGCAAAATGCGAATGGCGTGGTCGGGCCAAATCGGATTCCAATTGCGCACCCCTTCGACGTAATGCCACATGCGGTCCTTGTTGATGGTGTTGGCCCCGGCCTGCTCCGAAATACCGATCATACGACCGTCGACATGGGCGGGCACCCCTTTGATCATATGTTCAGGCGCTTTGCCGAGGCGCTTGGGCCAACTCGCCCTGACCAGATCAAGGTTGCCGCCAATCCCGCCTGAACAGACAATCACCGCCCCGGCGCGCATCTCAAAGGTCCCGGTCACATCGCGGTTGCTCGGGGCTCCGCGTGGCGCATCATCCTCGGCTAGACGGGATCCGATCACCCCAACGCATGACCCGTTTTCAACAATTAGATCATCCACTTGGTGGCGAAACTTAAAGGTAATCTTACCCTCGGCCACCATGGCCCGCGCGCGCTTTTCAAACACCTCAACAACACCGGGACCGGTGCCCCAAGTGATGTGAAACCGTGGCACCGAATTGCCATGGCTCGAGGCATCAATGCCACCGCGCTCCGCCCAGCCAACAATCGGAAACAGCTTGAGCCCCAAACCGCGCAGCCAGTCCCGCTTTTCTCCGGCGGCAAATTCCACATAGGCCCGCGCCCATTTTTGCGGCCAATAATCCTCATCGCGATCAAACCCGGCGCTGCCCTGCCAATCGGCCCAGGCCAGATCAAAACTGTCTTTCACCCCCAACCGACGCTGCTCAGGGGTATCAACCATGTACAATCCGCCAAGGCTCCAAAACGCCTGACCGCCAAGGTTGGCCTCGCTTTCTTGGTCAAGGACAAGAACCCGCAACCCGGCCGCCGCCGCTTCGGTTGCGGCGACAAGCCCGGCCAATCCGGCCCCAATGACAATGGCGTCCGCCTCTTGCTTCATCTATCCCCCGCCTAAAGCGCAAAACCTGCATGCAATTCCGTATTCGATACACTATTGTATCGAAATCAAAGTGAGGCAACGGATGAATCTTTCCCGACGCGACGTCATCTCGAATCCCGACGGCGACCCGGCCCGCCAACGCCGCCCCAAGCGTGACGAAGTGCGTGATCGGTTGATCGACGGCGCGGCGCTGGCCTTTGCCGAAAAGGGCTTTGCCGGGGCCTCTATTGATCTGATCTGCAAAAAGGCCGGGTTTTCGCGCGGGGCGTTTTATTCGAATTTCGACGACAAAGATGCGCTGTTCTTTGCGCTTTATGACCGGCGAACCGATCGGCTCTGGGCGCGCATGTCAGAGATCGCGCAAACCGCGCAAAACGCCTCTGATCCACTGGCCAAATTGACCGAGCTTTTGGCACGACCTGACGCGGATGAGTTGCGCTGGGACATCCTCAACAAAGAGTTCATCATCCACGCCTTGCGCAACCCAGAGGCGCGGGCGCAATTGTTGGCATCGCGCACCGAAAGCCGCGCGCGGCTGGCGCAAATCCTCACCGGCTTGCGCCCGGATTTGATCGATGATCCTGCAAAACTTGACCGTCTTTGCCGGTTTATCATCGCTCTCCACGAGGGTGAATTGACCCAAATTGGTCTGGATTCGTCTTTGGCGGATACGCCCTCACTGCTCTCCGAATTCATCCCCGTCGTCCTTGCTGCGTCAAAGCAGTAAGGCTGGGGCATCAAAACGCCGCGCTGTTTCTGCGTGCGAAATTCTAGGCTTACCTTGCGTTTCCTTGGTATTTGGTTTCTAGTCCCTTAGACGGGATAGATTCCCGGGGGGATAGTAATGAAGAGCGACCTCACCGTCAGGCTCGCAGACCGGCTGTCACGGTTGCGCGCCGACAAGGGTTGGACCTTGGACCAGTTAGCGGGCGCAAGTGGCGTCAGTCGTGCCGCCTTGTCGCGGCTTGAAAATGCCGAAGTCAGCCCATCTGCCGATGTGCTGGATAAACTTGCGGCCGCCCATAGCATGAGCCTGTCACGCCTGCTCGCGATGACCGAGGCCAGCTTTCCAGCCCATATTGAACGCGATGACCAAGCCATCTGGCGCGATGGCGACACGGGGTATGCCCGCCGTATCGTGTCCCCCGGTGCCGCCGCCTTGGCCGGTGAAATCGAAGAATGTCGTCTTCCGCCCGGTAGCGAAATCACCCAAGACGGTGATGACCTCGAAGGGCAAGAGGTCCATCTCATTGTGATTTCGGGCTATATGCACGCCGATCAGGGCAACAACACCTATAGTTTGGGTCCGGGCGACGCCCTGCGCTTTCGTCAAGCGGGGGCTTTGCGCCTTGTCACGGCCAAAGGGCAGGGGTGCAAATTCATGATCTGCCGCTTGTCGGGCTAATCCAAACCGGTTTTCCGCCCGCCGCAGGCGCAACACCGGTGCCGCAGGTACCTCAACAGTTTGGCACATTCACCGCCAAACCGCCCAACGACGTCTCTTTGTATTTCTCATGCATGTCATGCCCGGTCTGGCGCATGGTTTCGATCACCGCATCCAAGGGCACCAAATGGTCACCGTCCCCACGCAAGGCAAGGGATGCCGCCGAGACCGCTTTGATCGCGCCCAACCCATTGCGTTCGATACAAGGCACCTGCACCAACCCTTTCACCGGGTCACAGGTCATGCCCAAATGATGCTCCAGCGCAATTTCCGCTGCATTCTCAACCTGCTTGGCGCTGCCCCCCATCACCGCACAAAGCCCCGCCGCCGCCATGGCTGATGCGCTGCCGACTTCGGCCTGACATCCGGCCTCGGCCCCCGAAATCGAGGCGTTGTATTTCACCAAGCCGCCAATCGCCGCCGCCGTGAGCAAGAATTCCGGCACCTTGAACCCAACCGCGCCGGGCACAAAATCAAGCCAATAGCGAATGACCGCGGGCACAACCCCCGCTGCGCCGTTGGTCGGCGCCGTCACAACCTGACCACCGGCGGCGTTTTCCTCATTGACCGCCATGGCATAGGTGCTCATCCAATCATTGATCGTATGCGGGGCGGTCAAATTCATGCCACGCTCGGCCTCAAGCTGGGCCAAAATCCCCGGCGCGCGGCGTTTGACATTCAAGCCACCGGGCAAAATCCCCTCACGCTCCAACCCACGATCAATACAGGCGTTCATCACCTCCCAAATCCGCGCGACGCCCTTGTCTAAACTCTCCGAACAGCCGCGCGAAATCTCATTGGCGCGTTTCATCTCGGCAATCGTTTTGCCAGACGCCGCCGCCATGTCGAGCATCTCCGCTCCGCTCTGAAACGGGTAGGGGACCGGCGTGCCGTGATCGACATCCTCGCCCGAGGCAAGCTCGGCTTCGGTCAATACAAAACCGCCACCAATCGAATAATAGGTCTCTTGCAAGATGACATCACCCTGCGCATCCGTCGCCATCAAGATCATACCATTGGCATGACCAGACAGGGCCGGGCCAAAATCAAAGACCAGATCAACCTTAGGATCAAACCGTAACGGCTCCAATCCCTCGGGCGTGACCTGTCCACTGTCCCGTATCGCCGCCAAAGCCGCCTCGGCCTTGTCAAAATCGTAATCCGCCGGGGCAAACCCGGCCAATCCCAACACCGTGGCGCGATCGGTGGCATGGCCAACCCCGGTAAAGGCCAATGATCCGTGCAAGGATGCCCGCAACCCATGCGCCCGAAATGGCGCGGCGCGCAGAGCGTCCAAAAACAGCGCCCCGGCCACCATTGGCCCCATGGTATGGGACGAAGACGGCCCGACGCCGACCTTGAACATATCAAAAACCGAAAGAAACATGCGCGCTCCAAGGTGTCGAGTGAGTGTGTGTGTCAGTGTGCTTTGCGAGGGTTTGTTTCCTATAGTAAACTTTTCTCCTATTGGAAACTCCCCTGTTTGGGGTAAATGCGGTCCCTTAAAGGGCGCTGCCTTCTGGGGGGCGGGCCAATACCGGGGCGCTGAACGGATGCGGCCCCAACCCTTCGGCCATTTGTGCCATCTTAACCGCGGGTCGACCTTCCACCCCAACCGCCATTCTGTGCAACCTCGGATAGTCCGCCAATCTAAACCAGTCGGTTTTCTGCTCCGGATAAAGCGCGCACCAGCGCAGGCAACAGGCCAGATAATAGTCAAAGACCGAAACGGCCTCACCGCCAAACCAGGCATGATCGCCCTTGGCTGCCTGCTCCAAAAGCTGCAAATGTTCGGCCAATGCCGCTTGCATATGTTGCCTCATGCTCGCCTTGCCCGCCACATCGCCCCCGATGTATTTTTCTGGATAAAATGTCATTCGCAAACTGGGCTGAAGCGTATTTGACAAGAAAAACAGCCACTTCAAGAACACACCGCGCGCCGGGTCCGTCGGGGCTGGGGCCATGTTTCCATGCCGATCGGCAAGCCAAAGCACAATCGCCCCGGTTTCCGAAATCGGCCCTTCGGGTGTTTCAAGCGCCGGAATATGCCCGGCGGGGTTTAACCTGCGATAGGCCGCGCCGTGCTGAGCGCCTGTGCGACGATCCACCAGACGGGTGTCATAGGGCTGGCCCATCTCTTCAAGAATCAGCCGCACGATGAGCGACGCATTGTCCGGGGCGTAGTGCAAAACAAACTCTGTCATGGGGGCACGATAGGCGGCTGGCGCGCCCGTGGCTGCCCGATTGCGCCGCCCCATCGGCCAAAAACGCCCACCGCCGCATCCAAATCGCCGCTCGCGCAAATGTGTGCGCATGGCCCTTGTCCCATGAGGCAGGGGGCGGGCAATCTTGTGAGTAAGGAGACCCATCATGCAAAGACGTTCTTTTCTGTTATCCGCCGCGGCTGCTTGCCTCGCGACACCGACATTGGCCGGTTACGAAATCACCCGCAGCGATGCGGAATGGCGCGCCATGCTGAGCAATCTGGAATACAAGGTCATGCGCCGCGAAGGCACCGAGCGTGCCTTTACCTCTCCTCTAAATGACGAAAAGCGCAAAGGGACCTTTGCCTGCCGGGGCTGTGATCTGCCGCTTTACGCCTCCAAGGACAAGTTCGATAGCGGCACCGGCTGGCCGTCTTTCACCCGCGCCATGCCCAATGCCATTGCCACCAAGGTCGATCGCAAACTGTTCCGGGCGCGTACCGAATGTCATTGCCGCCGCTGTGGCTCGCATTTGGGCCACATCTTTGGCGACGGGCCGGCCCCAACCGGAAAACGCCATTGTATCAATGGGGTAAGCCTGAAATTCGTTGCTGCCTAACGCAAGACACCCTTTTGACTCCCTCAGTTTGGTCACGCCAAACGGCAACGGGTTCCGCAGTAATGCGCGGAACCCGTTTTCCGTGAGTGGTTGTAACTATCATCTGTCAGGATAGGGAGACTTTGCGTTACCACATTAACGTAACACAACCGGTGCGTGTAAGTCCATCCGAAAATCAATCGGTTCAAACAACCGTGCCGGGATATTATCGCAAATCATCTAACCCCACCGAAACAAACAAAAACGGCCCAGAAAATCTGGACCGTCTCTTGTTTCTGAAATGCGTTATTTAAAGCTGCGGCTGTCTTTGATTTGATCCCAGGCCCAGACCACTTCTTGTAACTGGTCTTCTTGGCTGCGGTCCCCACCGTTCATGTCCGGGTGAAGAACTTTGATCAACTTCTTGTAAGCCTTACGGATTTCGGCCTTGGTCATTGTGTCTTTGGCCTCAAGAATATCAATCGCCTTGCGTTCGGTTGGCGGCAATTTGCGCCCCGCACCACCGGCTTTGCCGGGGTTACGCGTGGCATTGTCGCCCAAAACCTGATGGGGGTCTTCGATCCCCAAACGCGCCCAGGCCTTGGCCTCGGGGTCGCGCCAGTCTTTGGTTTTACGCTCCCAAACCTTGTCCGAGCTCTCCTGCGCATTCATTTCTGCTTCGGTCTTGCCGTCGAAAAAGCTCCACTTCGCGTTGTATTCACGCACGTGGTCTTTGCAAAACCAGTAAAAGTCATCTAGCACATCCGGCGCCTTTGGCGCACGGAATTTGCCCGGCTCTTCGCAACCGTCATGTTCACATACACGCGTAGATGTGGTTTGTTCCCCTGTCATGCCCTTCCGGCCGCGCGGGTTTTTCTTCTTCGCGGACTTAATGGACATGTCGAAACCAAATGGATCATCTCTGCTCATCGGGCACCTCTTCTCGACTCGGACGCCAGAGTTTAGACTAATCTGCGTAACTTTACAGGGGGCGATTTGCCAAAAATGTCCAAGTCGGCGAAAATTCACAAACGGTTGAGCGACGCGCTGTCGATTACAACCTTAGATGTACGAAATGACAGCGCCAAACATCACGGCCATGCGGGCGACGACGGCAGTGGTGAAAGCCATTTCCACGTCACCCTGCGCAGCCCGGATTTTGCCGGAAAATCGCGCATTGCCCGGCATCGTCTGGTGCACAAGGCCATGGGCGCTGAACTGGTGGCGTCAATCCATGCTCTGTCTTTGGACCTCGACGTTTAACCGGCCCATAATTTGGTTTTGGGATGAAACTGCGACCAGGCGAACCAAAACGCCTGGTGGCTGCCAAGGTTTTTGCCGTCCGGGCCGACGGCTTTGACCCCACCGGCGTCAAGCACCAGCCGAACATTCTCGACTTTGATCTCTTGGCCCCGTTTCAGCGCCAGAAACGCTTTGCTGCGTTGAAAGGCCACCGGGGTGCCGCTGGCGGTGATCACGCCGATTACATCCTCATGCACCGGCAGACGCGGATCGACGTCGCCCACCGGAAAGATTGGCCCACCCGCGTCGCGCCCATTGCGAAAATCATGGTTCTTCCCCAGCGCCAGCGCTTCGACTAAAACCGTGGTCTCGGGATGTGCGGCTTTCCAAGTGCCCCAATCGGTGGTGATCACGCTCACCTGTTCCAGCTGCAATTTGCGTTTCGCCAAGGGGCCGGTGACCGCCTTGCCGGTAAAGGTGTCAAACACCGATTTTGAGCGCACGTCATACATCACCTTGTTGGACCGGATTAACAAACCCGAGGTGCGCAAAATCGGGCGTCTTATGCCAAGCGCCAGCCGATCGGTGAAATAGGCCTGCGCCGCGCCACACAACGTACAATAGGGAATGCCCAATTTCCGCCCGCCGAGTGTGTCATTGACCATTTCGCGCACTTCCATGATCTGGCGCGGATAGGCGCGAAAGGCTCCGTTCACTTCGACCCCAAACACGATGTCATCATCGTCTAGCCATGTGGCGTCGCCGGCGCTGCTCACCTCGGGGTTATCGGCGGCGGGGATGCAATTGCACGGCTCGTCGGTGCGATTATAGCGCCGGTCGTCAATCAAGACCCCGCCCCAAGACACATGACGCCAATCAATCTCCCCCTCGACAAAGATCTTGTCCCAGCCCGGTACGACACTGGTGAAAATGGCGCGTTTCGCGGCAAGGTAGTCGGGCGGGGCGGGGATATCCCAAGCAATCAAATGATCGGTAATGACCCCCCATTGATTGCTGCGCGGCGGGCTGATCTTCAAAAGCTGCGCGGCGCTTGCGGTCAGGTCGCGGTTCAAGGCCCCGCTGGTGACAAAGCGCATCATGTCGCTGATGATCCACGCCAGCCGCGGGTCGTGGGATGTCGTGACCGTTTCCAATGCCGCTACCTGTTCGGGCCCCCAAACTGACTCCGCCATGCTGGTGACAAAAGCCAACTGCACCGCGCGTTCGAGGTTGGGATCAAGCGCGCCATCAGGCACCATTGGCGGTGGGCCAAATTGCGTCACCGCATAGCTTGTTGGGCTTTGCGCCTGCGCGGGTGTTGCCGGTGCGCTCACAGCCACCATCGCCCCCATGACAAGGGCCAAAGCCATCAGTCTACGAAAACCAAGCGCCAACGGAGGAGAGTGGAGAAACGGCATGGATCACCCCTTTGTGAAACGGATGCCCCGGCGTCTATCCGGTCACGGCGACACAGGGGCGTGGGGCAAGCATAGGGCGGGCAGGCGCTCTCTCACCAATCACGATCCCTTTAGGATCAGGTGAGGGGGGAAACCCAAATACCAGAAACCCAAGTACCAGAAACCCAAGTGCCAGAAACCCAAGTGCCAGAAACCCAAGTGCCAGAAAACCAAGCTCATGAAAAACCAAGAGGACGCGCCGGAAATCGGACACGCCCTCGAACTGGTACCAAACCGGATGAAATCCCCCAGCAGGGTGTTTTACGACAATCACTTTTACGTCACCGCCTCGCTCAATACCGAGACACCGTTTGCTTATTCAGCCTTGGTAACACTTTCTTAACGCTTTCGAAGAAACCGTATCAGTCAGGGATTCCTTACCTTGGGTCAAAACGGTGAGTTTGGTTGGTTTCGATTTTGTATTTTTCCGCGCTCTTGAAGTTGCGTGTATATACACCTAACTGTATTCCCACTCCGCTGCACGAGGCCCAGATGACCCAGACCCGCGACTATTCTCATTTGCTCGATTGTTCGTGCAACCTGCTGCGCAGCTCGGCTCGGCTCATGACCCAAGCCTACGAGACGCATCTCAAACCCGCCGCAATAACGCCTCCGCAATTCACCATTCTGGCGGCGCTGGCCAATACTGGCCCGCTGCCATTGTCCGATCTGGCCCAGGCATTGGCGCTTGAGCGCACCGGCCTGTCGCGCAACCTTCAGGTTCTGGAACGCAAAACTTGGGTCCAAAGCGGCGCGGGCGAAGACAGCCGCCAACGCCTTGTGTCCCTGACTGATAGGGGCAGGGCGCAACTGCATCTCGCCATGCCGCTTTGGCAATCGGCTCAGGATGAGATCGCCGATCTGCTTGGGGCCGCACAACTGGACGATCTGAAATCCACCCTAGGCGCGCTCACCCGCTGAGCCGCGTCTTTTTTCACCCTGATAGGTGTATATGCACCTAAATTACCAAAGGACCAAACCAATGGACTTACGCGACATCTTTCTTTTGCAACTGGGGCTTAGCCTCATTGTGATTGCTCTGCTCTTTGCGTGGTATCTGCGGCCGTGGCTGCGTGACAAACCCTATGACACCGCGCTGATCCTCTTGATCGCGCCGCACACCTTTCGCCACATCGGCATGGCTTTTCAGGCCCCCGGCGTGGTCAGCCCGTCAATGCCAGCCAATTTCGCAAATTCTGCTGGCTACGGAGATTTGGCGGCCGGTCTTTGGGCGCTTTTGGCGATCATAGCGCTGCGCCTGAACTGGCCGTTTAAGCTCGGGTTTGTTTGGCTGTTTAGCTTTGTTGGCATCGCCGATCTGGCCAATGCCCTGCGTCACACCGAAGCCATCGCACATATGGGGGCGATGTGGTTTGTCCCGACCTTCTTTGTGCCGCTGCTGCTCATCACCCATGTCATGGTGGTGGCGCGTCTGCTGCGTGGCTCGGTTCCAACCCCCGTCCACCCGACGGCACCTTAGGGTCAGGCCCCATTAATTGGCATCGTTCAGGTCCCGAATTCTTGTTTCAGGCCAAGCCTATAACGCAGATTGGGACAAGACGTGGGGAACCGGAAGGGCATGAAGAATTACACACGTCAGCGGCTCGTCTGTCTTGCCAAAACAATCGACCTTGGCTGCTGAATTCAAACCTCTGATAACACGTATTTTTCATGCTGACCGGCGCAAATTAATGGGTCATGACCCGACCCCATCACCCCCACTTTAAACGGGTGTTTGATCAGGGGCTCATCGCCGTCATCGGCGATTTTGGGCTGGACCCATTTTTCCGGCCTCAGCCAAGGAAACCGTGCGATTTCATGGGTTTGCTGTCTGACGTTTCGACGTCTGTCGGCGCGTCTCTCATTGCCAGCGACGACGGCCGCTGAAATCGTGCAGTTCCCTTGGCGCAGGCCCTAGACGCCTCCATCACCCTGATTGAAAACACGCTCTGCGGTTTGTTCCATATGCTCTCCGCCCAAGAACTAGTCAGCGCCACAGCGCTGTGATGGTCGCGCAGCGGCGGGGGGAGGTCCCTGAAAACAGTGAAATATTGCCAGACAAAACCATCCTGTCCCCATCGGCCCAAAACCGCATAGCGCGCAACCGCTTGCGGGGGGGGGCAGCGGCTTTTGGGGGCTGTCTGTGGAAGGGCGAATATAGTCAGCGGATCAAACCTCAAACATCAAACCTCAAACATCAAAACTCTGCCAAAGTCGCGCTATTCTTCTAAGGTTGGCTGTCTCGGCCCGACCTCTTTGCGATAACCCTCCTTTTGGTCGCCGGTGCCCCGTGGTGCGGGCTGCGCCAAAGCGGCGTCTGTGCCCTGTCAGGATTAGCTCGGCCCGGCGAAATGGGTCCGGTTGCCCAAATGTGGACATGACCGGCGCATTGGTGGGGGGCTGGCTTAAGGGGCCACGGGCCAATAGATAGAGACGGGTTAGCGGCAAATCCGATGGTTGCGCGCGCCCCAATCGGTGAACAGATCGGCCAAAATGGTGCCAAAGGCACGTTCGGTTTCCGCCAAAGCAGCGCGCCCATGGGTGGCACCGTCAAACACAACCGCTTCATCGCCGATGCTCACATCGGCAATCTGGCTAACATCTGCAACCAGTGAATTCATCGAAATCTTACCAAGAACCGGGACGGGGGTCTCGGCAATGGTCACCGTGCCAATCCCTTGAAGCTCGCGGCGCACCCCATTGGCATAGCCAATCGACACACAGGCCAACCGCGCGTCATCTCTCAATTCATAGGCCTTGTCGTACCCCACGGTGTTGCCCTTGGGATAGCTGCCAAGGCTGACAACCCGCGCCTTAAGCGCCATGGTGGTCTGAAACCCCCACTCCGGTTTCAAAATCCCATACAGAATCGCACCACAGCGATACATATCCGTCTCAACCCGTTCCTTGGACACAAGGGTAAGTGAGCTGCCTCCATGCACACAGGTTTCGGAGCGGATCAGATTGCTCTGCTCAAAGACCCAAGCCACTTGTTGGTGAAACAGCGCCGCGCTACTGCGGAGGTTTTGACGCTGATGACAGGGGTAATGCGTGCCGATCCCAACGATGTCGCGGCCCAAAAGGTCAACAATCTCTTGGCACATCGCGCGCCCAGAACCGGTCGACAGTTCAAGTCCATCCCGCGACATGCCATTGGCATTCAAGGTCAAATGCGCCCGCACCCGCGCGCCCTGATCCCGCATCGCCACCAAGCTGCGCGCCGCTGCCACCGATCCGACCTGTTCCTCGACACACCACGCCCCGGCCTCTGCCATTTCGGTCGGCGTGGCGGCGCGCAGGCGGATCACCGCGCCCCCAAACCCGGCCTGGCGGACCGCTGCGGCCTCGCCGTTGGTGGTGATGCCAATCGTGGTGATGCCCTGCGCCATGACCAAGGGCACAACCTGTTCAATGCCATGCCCATAGGCGTCCGCCTTAAGCACCGCACAAAACCGCCGCCCCGCCGGCACAAGCTCCAAAGCCAGATCAATGTTGCGGGTAATGCGGCCCCGATGAATTTCACACCAGGCGCTGGGGGGCGCGGGGGATGTCATCCGGGTCCGGCCCCCAAAATATTCCCAACAAGCCCACAAAACAGATCGCTGACGTGGGGCACCAGAGCATCGGGGAAATCATAGTCGGGGTTGTGCAACTGCGGGTGCTTGTCTCCGGCCCCGATATACAACATCGCTGCCTTGGCTCCGTCATCACCAAAGCGACCAAAATCCTCGGACCAGCGCATTGGGGTGGGCATCTCCCACAGCTTTTGCCCCAAACCCATCGCTGCGGTGCGCGCGATGTCCGTGGCGGTATGATCATTGATGACGGCTCGAAACACATCATGCCAGGCGATGCGCACAGCCAAATCACCGCGCACCTGCGCGACACATTGCTCTGCTGCTGCCATCACGGCCTCCATCCGATCATTGGTCATCGACCGAAGCGTCACACGCAGCTCGCCATCTGCCGGGGCAATGCCAAATGTCGGCTCACCAAGATGGGCGTGGGTCAACGTCGCCAAAGCAAAGCCCTCCTCACCAATCTGACCTTGGCTGAGACCGGGCAGGGCGGTCATCAATGCCGCCATCGCCGCCGCCGGGGAAAGCCCGTCCTCCGGGGCGGCCGCATGGGAACTCTTGCCGTGCAACAAAATTTGCATCCCGCGCGACGCACAATTGCCTGGCCCGCCGCAGAGTCCAACCTCGCCCAAGGGGCGGCCGGGGACATTGTGCCAAGCAAAAGCATAGTCGGGCCGCATGTCGGGCCAACGCGGGTCATCCATCACCGCCTTTGCCCCGGCCCCGGTTTCTTCGGCTGGTTGGAAAAGCAAGATCACCCGGCCGGTGGCGGGGCGCTGGGCAAGGTGATCCGCCACCCCCAAAAGACAGACCATATGCCCGTCATGACCACATAGATGCCCCTTGCCATCGGCCACAGACCGATAGGGGAGCTCTGAAACCTCGTGGATCGGCAAGCCATCCAACTCGCAGCGCAACAAAACCGTTGGGCCGGGCGCCGCCCCGTTGAACGCTGCGGCAACGCCATGCCCGCCAAGCCCCTGCCAAATCTGATCGGCCCCGCGTTTGGTCAGCTCATCAACCATAATGGCGGCGGTCCGCATCTCCTCACCCGAAAGCTCAGGCTGTTGATGAAGCCGATGGCGCAAGGCTACCAAGGCCTCGGTTTGGCAACGGGACAGAACAGGCATCATAGCCCCCTTAGAATATTTCAAACAGGCCAGCGGTCCCTTGGCCGCCGCCAACGCACATTGTGACCACCGCCCATTTTGCCCGCCGTCGCGCGCCTTCTAGCAAGACATGCCCGGACATACGGGCTCCTGAAAGACCATAGGGGTGGCCGATCGCAATTGCCCCGCCATTGACGTTGAGCCGATCCGCCTCAATCCCGAGCCTGTCACGACAGGGGATCACCTGCGCGCCAAAGGCTTCGTTGATCTCCCAAAGGTCGATGTCCTCGACCGCCAAACCGGCGCGCTCCAACAGGCGCGGCACCGCGACCACCGGGCCGATGCCCATTTCCTCGGGGGCAACCCCGGCCACGGCAAACCCGCGCAGTGCCCCCAATGGGCTTAGTCCACGCCGCGTGGCCTCTTGGGCCTCCATCACAACAAGGGCCGCGGCCCCGTCCGACAACTGGCTGGCATTGCCCGCCGTTACGGTTTTTCCGGCACGCACCGGCGGTAAACCGGCCAACCCTTTGGCCGTGGTGCCGGGGCGATTGCATTCATCCGCGCTCAGGCTAACCTTTTGTTCCGTAACGACCTTGGTGTCCTTTTTGGTGACGGTTTTTATCGCCGCAACTGGTACAATCTCTGCGTCAAAGACCCCGGCCTCTTGGGCCTGCGCCGTGCGCATTTGGCTTTGCAGGGCATAGGCGTCCTGGGCCTCACGGCTGATGCCATAACGCGCGGCCACCACTTCTGCGGTGTCGAGCATCGCCATGTAATAGCGGCCGCTCACCGATGGATCGCGATAACGATGACCGTTCCAATGGCTGTTTTGAACAAGCGAAATACTCTCGCCGCCCCCGGCGAGCGCCACATCAACCCCATCGCAGCGCACCGAATGACAGGCCATCGCCAGAGCATTGAGCCCCGAGGCGCATTGCCGATCTACCGTTGCCCCGGCCACCCGATCCGAAAGACCCGCGGCCTGTGCAATATGGCGCGCCACATTCACCGCCGCCGTGCCTTGGGTGAGCGCCGCGCCAAAGATCACGTCCTCGACCTCATCCGCGCCAACCCCGGCGCGCTGTAACGCCGCCGATACGGCGGGTGCGGCAAGGCTGGGAAGCTCCAAATTGTTAAACGCGCCGCGATAGGCTTTGCCAATCGGAGTGCGCGCATAAGATACGATTACGGCCTCTCTCATATCATCCTCTATACCGGCTCTGTGCCGCACCAATCGGCGATGAAAAGCGCCGTGGCCTTGGTCACCCGGCGCAGGCTCTCTAGCTCGACCCGCTCATTGAAACCGTGAATCGCTTCGGCTCGTGGCCCATAGACCAAGGCCGGGGTGTCCGCATAAAGCCCAAAGAAGCGTGCATCGGTGGTGGCGGTGATGGCCTCGCGCTCAAGCGTTGTGCCTGTGGCGCTTTGGTGGGCATGGTCCAAGGCCGCAATCGCCTGTTTGGCGCGCTCTGAACTGTCTTGCGACAGCGCATAGCCCTCGGCGTGAAAGCCGTGATAGACAATCTCGGGCAACGCATTGCGCAAAAAGGCATTGTCGCGCGCCGCATCAAGTATAACCGTCTCGATTTCGGCCTTGGCGGCGGCGATGGATTGCCCCGGAAAGATCGCCATGCGCACGTCAAACACCGACCAGGCGGGAACCGAACTTGTCCAATCACCGCCCTCAAACTTGCCAATATTCAAATTGAGAGCGTGCTCCATATGACCATAGTCATCGGGGCGGTTCTTGGCCTCGTTCCAGCGGTGCTCCATTGCGTGCAAGGCTTTGATCAAGGGGAACGCCGCCTCGATGGCGTTTGACCCGCTTCCTGCATAAGCGACATGGGTCGGCAGACCTTTTAGATGCACCTGAAACCAGATCACTCCAAGCTGCGCCGTGACCAGATGTTCGGAAAACGGTTCAGGGATAAGCGCGGCATCGGCCCTATAGCCGCGCGCCAAACAGGCCAGCGCGCCATTGCCGGTGCATTCTTCCTCGACCACCGATTGGAAAAACACATCCCCCCCCGGCGCTAGACCACAGGTGGTGAGCGCATCCATCGCAAATAGGTTCGAGGCCAACCCCGCCTTCATATCGCCGCCGCCGCGCCCATAGAGCCAGCCGTCGCTGACATGTGGTTCAAACGGCGGGCTGTCCCACATGTCCAACGGCCCGGCGGGCACCACATCAATATGCCCGTTGAGGATAAGCGACCGGCCGCTTTGCGATGTGGATCGCCGTGTGCCGACAACATTGATCGCATCCTCATAGGGGCCAAGCACCGGGGAAAAACCGGGCAGGTGGCGGATGTCATCAATATCAATCTGCCATTGGTCAATCTCATAGCCGCGCGTGGTCAATTCTTTGGCCATAAAGGCCTGTGCCGATTGCTCTTGCCCACGGGTCGACGGGTGGGCCGTCAGCTCGGACAAAAACGCCACCTGCCGGTCAAACCCCGCATCAACAGCCTCACAAATGCGCAAATTTTGCTCATCACTTTGGGTCATATTCAAAACCTCGTCACGTTTGGGTCTGCAAGGGCAAGCGGCGCGCCGGTGGCGTCTTGGACCTCGGCGATGCTCATCCCGTCGGCGATTTCACGCAGGACAAACCCCTCTGGGCCCACGTCGATCACTGCCATATCGGTGAAAATACGGGCGACACAGCGCTGGGCGGTCAAGGGGAGGGTGCATTGCTGTTTCAGCTTAGGGTTGCCTGCACGGTCGGTGTGGGTGGTCAAGACAACCACCCGTTTCGCCTTTTGCGCCAACTCGATGCCGCCGCCGACACCGGGGCTAAATTTGCCCGGTATTTTCCAATTGGCCAAATCGCCAGCGGCGCTCACTTCAAACGCACCAAGCATGGTCAGATCAAGCCGCCCGGAGCGCACCAAAGCAAAGCTGGTGGCGCTGTCGAAAAACGCCGATCCCGGCACCGTCGACACATAGGCCCCGCCCGCATCAATCAAACTGCGGTCCGCCCGCTCGGGGGGAAGGGTTGGTCCGATCCCGGTCAAGCCGTTTTCCGTATGTAAACAGACCGGGAAATCCTCTGGTAGATGGTTCACCACCTTGGTCGGCAACCCGATGCCAAGGTTGACAACCATGCCCGGCGCGATCTCACGCGCGGCGCGGGCTATCATGCGGTCCTTAGCGTCGGACAACGGCATATTCCTCTGTGATTTTAGGCAATTGCACCACATGATCGACAAAGACCCCGGCGGTGTGAATGGCCTCGGGGGCGATGCCGCCTAACGGCAAGACCTGCGCCGCTTCGACAATGACAGCCTCCGCCGCCATCGCCATCAACGGGTTGAAATTCTGCGCCGTGGCGGCATATGCGAGGTTGCCAAAACAATCGGCCCGATCCGCATGGATCAACGCCACAGCGGCCCTCAGCGCCGGTTCGATCACATGCGGTTTTCCCGCCAATTCGACAACCTGTTTTCCGGCGGCCAATTCGGTGCCTATCCCGATATCGCTGAGCACGCCGCCAAGGCCTGCGCCCCCGGCCCGAATACGTTCGGCCAAGATACCTTGGGCGTTAAATTCTACCTCAATCCGCCCCTCGTTCATCAAGGCAATCGCATGGCTGTTTAATCCCAGATGCGTGGTGATCAGTCGCGCGACCTGACCACTGCGCAAGAGATGATCAATCCCCATGCCCGGCTCATTCGCATCATTCTTGATCACCGTTAGGTTGCGCGCGCCATGGGCCACCAAGGCCCGGATCAAGGTGAACGGCGTCCCCGGCACGCCAAAGCCCCCCACCATCACCGTGTCGCCATCTTTGATCGTGGCGATCACTGCCTCCATGTGGCTGCTTTTGTCCGGAAGCTTCATGTCGCCCTCCCCTTATCGTCCGACCTGTCTTTTGATCTGTCCAACATCCCATCCAATCCCAGCTCAGCGGCACAGGCATCTATAGCATCGCGCAGGATCACCATCATCTCACCGATCTGTTCGGCGGTGATGATCAAGGGCGGGGCCAATAGGAAATGATCCCCCGCCGTGCCACCGCGTGTGCGTCGTGAATACAAGATCAACCCGCGTTCATAGGCCAGCTCAACAAGCCGCGCATGGGCCTCCAATTCCGGGGCAAGCGGTTCCATCGTCTCGCGATCCGCGACAAACTCAAAGGCCGTCAACAACCCCTTGCCACGCACATCGCCTATAAACGGATAATCCGCCATCAAACTGCGTAATTCTTCCATCAAAACCGCGCCCATCCGGGCGGCGTTTTCGATCAAACCCTGTTCTTCAAGCTCTTCCAAAACCGCCAACCCGGCGGCACAGGCCAAGGGATTGCCCGCATAGGTAAACCCATGCAAAAACCCACCTGCGTCTAACACCGGTTCGACAATTTTGGCCCCGGCGACAATCGCACCAAGCGGTGCATACCCCGCGCCAAACCCTTTGGAAAGCGCGACGATATCGGGGGTGATCCCCCAATGCTCACAGGCCAGAAACCGCCCCGTGCGTCCGGCGCCGGTCATCACCTCGTCATAAATCAACAGCACGCCGTATTCGTCGCAAATCTCGCGCACACGCTGGTAATAGCTATCTGGTGCCACCAAAGCCCCGGTTGCCGCGCCGCCCACCGGCTCCATCACAAAAGCCAAAACATTCTCCGGCCCGTCCTGCAAAATCCGGTCGCGCAATAGCTCGGCGTACCGCAGACCGCGCTCCGCGTCACTTAGGTCATCGCGGTCAAGATACGTCACCGGAGCGGCGATTTTCGGCATGCCTTCCATCATCTCGGCAAAGGGCGCGCGCAGCGGATCATATCCGGTCAAATCCAACGCCCCAAAGGTGCAGCCGTGATAAGAGGGAAAGCGTGAAATCACCTTGTGTCGCGTCGCTTGGCCTTGGGTCAACGCGTATTGTCGGGCCAGTTTCACGGCGCTTTCCACCGCCTCGGATCCGCCCGAGACAAAAAAGACCCGGTCCAATCCGTCGGGTGTCATGGCCACGGTTTTCGCGGCCAAATCTTCGGAAGGATGGGTGCGAAAATGTAGCCGGTAACCAAAGGTCGCCTTGTCCATCTGGGTTTTGATCTTGGCCAAAACGCGCGGATTGGAGTGGCCGATATTTGACACCATTGCCCCAGAGGAACCGTCGATATAGCGCTTGCCGCTCTCATCAAAAAGATAAATCCCCTCGCCATAGTCAAGAAACGGGCGCGGGTTGCGGGATTGATAAAACAAGTAAGAGGGCGTGTCGGTCACGTTCCACCTTCGATATGTTTGCGTAGAAATTCCCGCGTACGGTCTTGGGTTGGGGTTTTGAACACCACCTCGGGTGGTCCTTCTTCGACCACCACGCCCTTGTCCATAAAGAGCACCCGATCACAGACCGAGGCGGCGAAATCCATCTCATGGGTGACGATAATCATGGTCATCTGTTCCTCGGCCAGCCTCTTCATAACCTGATTGACCTCATCCACCAATTCAGGATCAAGCGCCGAGGTCGCCTCGTCAAACAGCATCAGCTTGGGGCGCATCGCCAATGCGCGGGCAATTGCCACCCGCTGTTTTTGACCACCTGACAATTGTGAGGGGTAATAATCAATGCGTTCCAACATGCCGACATGGTCAAGCTGCTCTTGCGCCAATTGATCGGCCTGGTCCTTGCTCAGATTTTTGAGCAAGAGCGGAGCCATGGTGACATTTTCGCGCACGGTCAGATGCGGGAAGAGATTGAAGTGTTGAAACACCATACCGATTTGTTGGCGCATCTCATTGATATGTTTTTCATATTGGCGGTGGGGTAGGGTTTTGTTGACCTGAACCCCATCTAGCCAAACCTCCCCCCCGTTTAGGGCGTCCAGATCATTGATCGCCCGCAAAAGGGTAGATTTTCCTGACCCCGAGGGGCCGATAATGGCGACGATCTGGCCCTTGGCGACGCTTAGGCTGATGTCCTTTAGAACCTCTACCGTGCCAAAGGACTTTTGGGCGTGGCGAATGTCTACGAAGTCGGATTTTGTGGTCATATGAGGCCTCAAAGGGTCAGCGGGACACGGAAATGCGGCGTTCAATTTTGCGCTGCACCCATTCCATGCACAGGTTGATGACATAGTAAAACGCGGCGGCGAGAATGTAGAATTCGAAGGGGCGATAGGTTTTGCCGATCACCCGCTGAGCTGACAGGGTGAGTTCGCTCACCCCAATGACCGAAACAAGCGCGCTATCCTTGAGGAGTGCGATCATGTTGTTGCCAATCGGCGGGATCACGTCGCGCACTGCCTGTGGGATGACAACCTTGCGGAGCGCTTGTCTTCGGCTCAACCCCAAGGTGCGCGCCGCTTCCATCTGACCTTTGTCGACGGCCAAGATGGCTGTCTGAATCAGTTCCGAGTTGTAGACTGCAAAATGCAGCCCCAAGCCGATGATACCGGCGACAAAGGCGGGCAGGTCAATGCCGATTTGAACAAGGCCGAAGTAGATCAGGAACAGTTGCAGCAACAAGGGGGTTCCCATAAAGACCCCTTCAACAATCCGAAACGGAAGTCGCACAATCCAAGGGGCGTATAGCGCCGTCACTGCAAACAAAATCCCACCGAAAAAGCTTAGGATCGCGGCGGCGACGGTGATGCCAATCGTCCAGGCACATCCCAAAAGAATGATGTCCATGTATTTGGGAAGGATCGAAAAATCGAGGCCCATGTGATCTGTCCTTTCCGATCAGGTGATCTGAACCTTGCGGTCAAGCCAGGCCACGCCCCGGCCGACCACAAAGATGATGATCATGTAAAGAATGCCCGCCAAAAGGAACATCTCAAAGGGTTTGTAGGTTGAGCCGATATAGCGCTGCGCGGTGTAGGTGAGTTCGACCACCGAAATTGCGGCCACAAGAGCTGTGGCCTTGATCAGCATGTTCAGGTTCACCCCCAGCGGTCGCACCATCAGACGGGCGGCTTGTGGCAAGATCACCTTGTACATCGCCTGCCACTGGCTCAACCCGAGCGTGCGGGCGGCTTCGCGTTGGCCCCTGTCGATCGAGATGACTGCGCCGCGAATGGTTTCGGTCATATAGGCCCCGGCGTTGATACCGAGGCCGATCACACCGGCCTCAAAGGCGTCAAGCTGGATGCCGATTTGCGGCCCGCCGAAATACAAGATGAACAGCTGGATCAGCGCCGGTGTGCCGCGAAATAGGCTAACATAGGCCGCCCCCAAGAACCGCACCACCGCAAAGCGTGACAAACGCGCTGCCGCCCCCAATGTACCACACATCACCCCAAGGATCGCCGTCAATACCGACAGCAAAATGGTCACCCATGCCGCTTCAAGAAAAAACGGATAGACCTTGAGCATCAGGTCATAATCCATAGCACCGTCCCATATGTCTCGGCCAAATAGGACCGCCCCAAGATCGACATCCCGAGGCGGTTTTATACGTTGGTCAACGTGTTAGCGAATATCCGCCCCGATCCACTTTTTGGCCAAGGCCAGATAGGTGCCGTCTTCCATCATCGAATCCAACGCCTTTTGCATGTCGGCTGCCAGCGCCGGATTGCCTTCGCGGATCGCGATCCCTGCGCCAAAGGGTTTGGTGCCCGGATCATCAAACATCGCAAATTCCTGCCCCTTGGCCGTCATTGCCAAAATGGCGGCGATCGAGTCATTTACAATCGCATCGACGCGACCGTTTTCCAGCTCAAGCAACAGCTCTGGCAACCCCTTGTAGGTGTTGATGTCATAGCCCTGTTCGCGCGCCCAATCCTCATGGGTTTCCCCCAAGGTGAGGCCAACTTTCTTGCCCTTCAACCCGTCAAGACCGGTGATATCCGAGCCGGGCTTGGTGAAAATGGCCCGCTTGTCTGAATAGTAGGGGCCAACAAAATCAACGACTTCGTCGCGCTCTGCGGTGATGGTCATGGACCCGACAATGGCGTCGTATTTGTTGGCCAACAACCCGCCGATGATACCGTCCCAGGCGGTGGTGACGATCTCGGCTTCTAGCCCCATGCGCTTGGCGATCTCGGCCCCAACCGCTGGGTCAAATCCGACCACTTGGTTTTCGTCGTTCACAAAGTTGAAGGGGGGGTAGGCCCCCGACATCGCAATGCGGATCACGCCTTTTTCCTTAAGACTGTCGAGTTCTTCGGCGGCGGCGGTGTTGAGGCCAAAAACAGCCAGGCCAGCGGCAGCAATGGCCGATTTTAGGATGGTACGGCGAAAGGTCATGTCAAACTCCCTATGAGAAAATGCCGGGTTTTGACCCGTGCGATTATGCGGCGGTATGCCCGCTCTGACAAAACACTTGCATGACGCGCAATATCGCGCAAATAAATAATAGGCATTCTAAATATAGATGAAATTTATGAAACCTCCCCATCAACACCGCTTTCCCTGGAACCTCGATTGGAACCTGCTGCGCACCTTTATGGTTGTTGTCGAACAGCGTGGAATTTCCAAAGCGGCCGACTTCCTCGGCCTCAAACAACCCACTGTTTCTGCTGCGTTAAAACGCCTTGAACAGGCCACGGGCAAGACCCTGATCATTCGCAAGCCCAACGAATTCACCATCACCCGCACCGGACAGGTTCTCTATACAGAATGCGCCACGATCTTTGGCTCGATCTCGCAATTGCCGTCGCTGATGGACGTCGATAAGGCCGAGCTGCGCGGGCATCTGTCCATTGCCATCACCAGCTATGTGATCTCCGAGCATTTCGATGATTTCCTCAATCGGTTTTGCAAGGCGCATCCCAATGTGACCTATTCTTTTGCCGTGCATGAAAGCGATGAGGTCGAGACGGTCATCACCCAAAATCGCGCCAGTTTTGGCATCTGCCTGTTGTCGGCTGAGCCTGAAAACCTCGATACTTGGGTGCTTTATCGTGAATATTTCGGCCTTTATTGCGGGGCGCGCCATCCGCTGTTTCATGCCGACACAATTGCCCCTCGCGATCTCGAAGGTGACCCCTTTGTGGCCTTTCAAACCGAAGCAGAAGGCGGCCCGCTAGAGGTGATTTCGAAACTGCGCGCCCGTCTTGGGCTTGCCAATCGGTGGCGCGGTGTCTCGTCAAGCCTCAATGAAATCCGGCGGATGATCATGGCCAATGTCGGCGTCGGAGCCTTGCCCGTTCATGTTGCGAAACAAGATGTTGCCGCCGGTCATCTCCGCCAATTGCCGCCCTATGAGGACCTGCCAGAGGTCGACATCTATTTCCTTTCAAATCCGGCCCGTCGGTTCTCAGAGGTGGAAAACACCTTTCTTGAAACCCTTGAGGCCGAATTGTCCTCCATTGATTTGTCCGAACGGACCTATTGGGCGTGACCCCCTTGCAACTTGGCTTGTGATCCTCAAAACCCGTCACGATGTCATCAACAGGGGCCATTGCCATGCCGCGGCTTTTTCATCTGATCACTCTCGGCCCCAAGCGGCGATGATCGGGTATCTCGGTCTCTTTGCTTCGGCGCTGATTGCGGCCACGATTTTGCCCATGCAATCCGAAGCGGTCTTGGTTGGCTTGCTGCTTGGTGGCGGGCAACCTCCGGCGCTTTTGGTTTTGGTCGCGACCATCGGCAACGTGCTTGGTTCGGTGATCAATTGGTATCTGGGCCGCTTTGCTCTTCGGTTTCGGAACCGCAAATGGTTCCCCGCCTCTGATCAACAATTGAGCCGCGCGCAGGGCTGGTATCACCGCTATGGCCGCTGGTCTTTGTTGGGGAGCTGGCTTCCCATTGTCGGCGATCCTCTGACGGTGATGGCCGGTGTTTTACGTGAGCCACTTTGGTCGTTTCTGCTCTTGGTCACAGTCGCCAAAGCCGGTCGGTATTTGGTCCTCGCGGCGGTGACTTTGGCGTGGTTTGGATAGGGCGTTAACACCGGTAAACCGATTTTAACTGCAGTGGTCCCGATGTGGATCGCCGAAAGGGGCGGGACTTTGCCAATCTCCCCCAAACCGACCTAGAATCGGACAAATTGCATGTCTGGACCTGATCCGGGGCTCTTATCGCGCTGTGGCAATCTCCCCCAAACGCGGTGGAGAATGTCCCCTTTGCCCTGTTGCACAAAAAGCGCTCGGTCCGTTACCGGCATCGGGCGTTGGGTTAAGGGATGTAGGGTGGGGTTTCACCCCACCGTTGTCAGTGACCCAAACAGGTTTTGAACACATCCACTTGTGTTTGCGAAATCGCCTCCGAGGGGAGCAGGCCCGCTGCCTCTGCTGGGGTCATAAACTTGTATATGTCCCCCTTCAAACCAGCCCGTTTCCAGCAGGCTTCGATCGCTTCTTTAGAGACCTTGGCCTTGGGGCCGCCTAAGGCCACTGTGGCCTTCTGGCCATCGGCGCTGCTCATGGTCATGGTTCCGTTGCTTTTACAAGCACTTAGGGCGATCAGCATCACTGCTGACAATAAGATGTTTTTCATGTCGCAATCTTCTATTCGCATCAAAAAAAACGTCCTACCCCCCCGAAAAATTCGAGGGGGAGAAAGGGACTACTGGGGGTTTCGGAGGATTGAGCCTAAACCCGGATCACAGGCCCAATTTGGCGGCAACGATCTGGTTTACCGCTTTGGGGTTGGCTTTGCCGCCGGTGGCCTTCATGACCTGTCCGACAAACCAACCGGCAAGCTTTGGATTTTGCTTGGCTTTTTCGACCTGCGCGGGGTTGGCGGCGATGATGTCATCTACCGCGGTTTCAATTGCGCCGGTGTCGGTCACTTGTTTCATGCCACGTTCTTCAACGATGGCTTCTGGGTCGCCGCCTTCGGTATAGACGATCTCAAACAGGTCTTTCGCAATCTTCCCAGAGATGGCATCGGACTTGATTAGCTTAATGATACCAGAGAGTTGCTCTGGGTTCACCGGGCTATCCGTGATGTCGTGATCTTCTTTCTTGAGGCGTCCAAACAGCTCGTTGATGACCCAGTTGGCGGACAATTTGCCATCACCGGACCCGGCCACAACCTTTTCAAAGAAATCCGCGCTTACGGTTTCGGCGGTAAGAACCGACGCATCATATTCAGACAGGCCGAAGTCTTTGACAAAACGCGCTTTTTTCTCATCTGGAAGTTCAGGGAGAGTCTTGGCAATGTCGTCAACCCACGCCTGTTCGATCTCCAATGGCATCAGATCGGGGCAAGGGAAATAGCGATAATCATGCGCTTCTTCCTTTGAGCGCATCGAGCGTGTCTCACCCTTATCAGGATCATAAAGACGGGTTTCCTGATCGACTTCACCACCGCCTTCAACGATCTTGATCTGGCGTTCCGCCTCGACCATGATCGCCTGTTGGATAAAGCGCATGGAGTTCATGTTTTTGATTTCGCAACGGGTGCCTAGATGCGAAAAGTCCTGCGTTTCCATATACTTCTCGAATTGACCCGCACGGCAGATCGACACGTTCACATCGGCGCGTAGGTTGCCGTTTTGCATGTTGCCATCGCATGTTCCGAGATAGCGCAGGATCTGGCGCAGCTTGGCAATATAGGCCGCCGCTTCCTCTGGTCCGCGAATGTCGGGGCGGCTGACGATCTCCATCAGCGCCACACCGGTGCGGTTCAGGTCAACAAAGGACATATGCGGATCCATGTCGTGGATCGACTTACCCGCATCCTGCTCGATGTGAATGCGCTCAATGCGTACGCGGCGGGCAATGCCCGGTTCCATATCAACGATGACTTCGCCTTCGCCGACAATCGGATGATATAGCTGGGAAATTTGGTATCCCTGCGGCAGATCGGGGTAGAAATAGTTCTTGCGGTCAAAGGCCGATTTCAGGTGAATTTCCGCCTTTAGGCCAAGCCCGGTGCGCACCGCTTGTTCGACGCAGTATTCGTTGATGACGGGCAACATGCCGGGCATGGCAGCGTCAACAAAAGCCACGTTTGAGTTCGGCTCGGCACCAAATTTGGTCGAGGCCCCGGAGAAGAGTTTTGCCTGACTGGAGACCTGCGCATGCACCTCCATCCCGATGACCAATTCCCAGTCATACTTGGCCCCGGCAATGACCTTGGGTTTTGGGGTGTCGAATGTCAGGTCCAGCATGGCGTTCCTCGGCTCTCATGGAATGACGCAGGGAATACGCCAAGGCGGGGCAGGGGGCAAGAGGCAGGCGAGAAGAGCCCGGAGGCTCATTCAGATTTTCGCAGTTGCAGACCGTTGGGGGTGAAAACAAGCCGGCGCCCCGCGTCCAGCGCCGGGGCGAAATGCTGGGCGATGGAGCCAATGGCTCGGGTTGTGCCAAGTTTGATCAGATCGACATCATCACCAAGGTGCATGTTGGGTTTGCCGGGCACAGGAGCCAGAGCCCAGACCAGCGGATGCAATTCCCGTAGGTGGTCTTGGAGAATCCAGCTAAAACAATCCATTAGGCGCATGCGTGAGCTGTTCCCTTCGCTTGGGGCCGCAATGGTTAGCCCACTAAAGGCCGCCATGACATTGGCCATATGTTGCGAGGGATGACGCCCCAGAATATCATGCACACCTTCGACAAAGAGTTCGGGATCAACCCGTCGAAAGGCCGAAGGGTCCATTTGTATGGCCCCCATGAACACCCAAGTATAGGCTCCGGTTCCCCAAATATCTCTGAGTTGGGCAACTTGACGGCGGGCCTGAATATCGAGCAGTTCCAAAGTGCCATATCCACGCGGCAACAAATCTCGACCCAGAGCAAGCAAATGTGAGGGATTGGACGGGTCCAGATCAATAAGATTTTCGAAATCGTCGGAAACCCGCTGCGCAGGGCACGGGTCGGCTTCGAGCACAGCACAACGGACTTGGGCCCAAAGCGGCGAATCAAATTCGAATGGGTCGTATTTGTCCGCCAGAGCTGCCGCCGCCTGAATGTGCGCGTCATGGGCGTTACGGCGCTGCGGCGCAAGGTCGCGTGTTCTTGAAGCTCCGCGCCACAACTGGGCCAGATCAACATGGGCCATGGCCAGGATATAGGCCAAGGCCGGGTCATCTGGACAGTCCTCAAAGCTTGCCTCGAGCGATGTCAGAATGACTTGTGCCTTTTTAGGTTCCGTCTTGGCAACTGAGGCTTGCATCGCGGTGAGGATATCCGAGCGGGCACCCTTGGCTAATATCTGGGCAACCGATGCCAAGCCGGGGGTCAATTGACGGTTGGCTTCCGCAGACCGGATCTCATTTGCAAGCTCCTCACAGGCGTCTTGTCGGGCAAGGAATTGCCCGCGTTTAAAGGCTTTTTCCTGTGCTTTGGCGTCCGGTGCCGGATCACAAACCGGGATGTCAACGCGCGGACGCAGTGGAACAACCTCGGTTGGGGTCGGCTCCGAAGAGAGGGGCAAGAGGCTCTCGTTGTCGTTTGACAAGAGGCCCTGGGCCGCCCGAAAGGCGGCGATTTTTTCTGTTAGAATACGCATGGTGGCAGCATGTCGCTCCTTATTTCAGGGTCTAACGTGACTGGGCTTTGCGGCCAAAACGGGGCACCAAAACGGTTTGTCGCGGGCGATGTGTCGGTCTTTCCGCGGCTTCGACACCAATTGGCGAACGCTGTGTTGCCGATTTGAGAACGACCACAAGTCTTGCGCGAATCTTTGAGTTGCGGCACCTATCGTGCCCATGTTGCGTGCTGCCCTTCTTTTCACGCTTCTTGCGGCGCAAGCCACTGCCAATCCTGGTCCCGCTCCATTGGAATCTGCTCCGACGGCCGCGGCTGGGGTTGATGCTGTGCCCTCGAAGCTCGCTGTAACTGCTTCTCTGCGCCCTGTGGCGCGGCGGGCGGTTCGTCCGTTGCCAAATGCCCGCTGGGGAACCAAGGGGGGGCGGTCTAGCTGGACTCGCGCCATCCAAACCAGCCTGCGAACCCATGCCTCGGTTCTGCCCGAAATGGTGCCGCGTGACATTGCCGCCTATTGCCCGGCCTATCCTAGTGCGAGCCGCGAACAGCGCGAAGATTTTTGGGTTGGCCTCGTGTCCTCGCTCGCATGGCACGAAAGCACCCATCGCCCCCATGCGGTTGGCGGTGGTGGCTTGTGGTATGGGCTGGTCCAAATTCTACCCGCCACGGCACGGCACTATAAGTGCAAGGCGCGCAGCGGTCAGGCGCTTAAAAATCCAGAGGATAATCTCTCCTGCGCCATGCGGATCATGGCGGTGACGGTTCCGCGCGACGGCGTCGTCAGTGAAAACTGGCGTGGGGTTGCGGCGGATTGGGGGCCGTTTCATTCCAAACGCAAGCGTCAGGATATGAAGGATTGGACGCGCAAGCAAGACTATTGTGTTGGGATGTCCAGTTCACTGCGCCCCGTGGCCCGCCCAGACGGGATCGGGCCAGAGCCGGTCCGCCCGCAGGCGCGGCCCTTTGAGTCGATTGGGCCAGAGATGCCCGCAGCGCTTGAGGCCATCAATATCCAACCCGAAGAAGTCAGCGAAGGCTGATCCGTTTGCGGCCCAGCTCCGGATCACGTCCGGCTTGGGCGGCGTGTGGCATCGACTAAAGACACAGCCGGGGCTTTGCGCCCCGCCAACCCAAGGGTTGCCCTGCGCAGCATCGCAATTCCGTCCTCGGATTTCGCCGGAAGGGCCGAGGCTGAAATCGGTTCACCTATGGTGATTTGATAGGGCTGTTGGGCTTTGTTCAGGGTCTCGTGGAACAATGTAATGTCGCGCAGGGTCGGATGGATGCGATCAAACAGATAGAACATCGCCGAATTGCGCGCCTGAATATGCACCGGGATCACCGGCAGATCGAACTTGCGGGCAATCATCGCCGCCGAGGCCATCCACGGTCGTTCATGCAGGCTTAGCCCACGCCGTTTGGCGAGCCGCCCAGAAGGAAAAATCACCCCAAGCCGTCCCGCATCAACCGCGTGACGGGTATAGGCCATGGTCGCGCGGGTCTTGGCATGGCTGCGCTTTTCTTTGCGCCATTCGACCGGGGCGATCACCTCGCCCATCTGGGGGAGAACGCGCAGAATATCGTGATTGGCATAGTAAAAAATGTCGGGGCGCACCTGACGCAGCACATGGTTCAGGATGATGCCATCGGCAATGCCGGTTGGATGGTTGGCAACAATCAGCGCCGGGCCATAGCCGGGTAGGTGGCGTAATCCGGTGGTCTCAACATTGCGCGCCAACAGATTGCCCATGGTGGTCATGATGTGATCGGCGCTCATATCCTGAAGCGTTTCGCCGATCTGCAAGGTGCGTTCATAGCCCAACATTCGGTTCAAAAGGGTGCGCATCTGGGCGGTGCCCGGACGGTTTTGGAAAAGCCAGGGCGCGCGGTCTTGGATGAGCGGGTCGATACGATGTTTCATGCCTGCAAAAATCGCAGGATTCGGTGACAGCCATATGACACAGGGGGGGAAGGGGCGCTTAGATGCCGAAATGGTGGCGGGTCACGTCAATGCCGCGCGCTTGTAGCGCCGTTTCCAAGTCTTGATGCGGGGGCACACAGTCTTGCGGTAGAATGATCCGCTTGCCCCCGGCCAAAACCTGGACCCGAACCGAAAGATCAAGCCGGGTTTTCAGGCGTACGGCCTCAACCTTGTCGAGCGCGATGTCGCCCCGACGTTTGCCTGATTGCCAGCGCATCGTCGTGTCGGTGAGGTCAAACCACGCCTGTTTGTCGGTGGCAAATTCATAGGCCGCCGGGAGCGTCGGAAGGAAGAGCAGCGCAATGACCCAGGGAGCGGCATCAAACATCGACCAAAGGATCATCAAAATCAGCCAAACCCCAGCCAAGACAGCCGCAGCCCGAACAGAGCGCCCATGGGAGCGACAGGAAAGGTCGGGCAATTGGGATGTGGTCATGGTCAAAGCTGTCCTGTTGGGGGGATCATGTCTAAGTGACCCGCTCTTGGGACCCTAGTCAAAGCTCCGGCTTTAATAAAACCGAAATCCTCACCGGAGGATCGGCAAGGGCCAAGCCCAAAGTCACGCGAGAAGCAAGTTTGGCGCTTTGAGGGAGAGCCGAAGGTTCTGCCGGTAAATCATTGGACGGACTTTAGGGGAGGGATGCGCCCCCTAGGGGCAGGGCCTGATGCCGCCAACAACCAAACGTCTGGGGGGCGAGGTCATCAAGGGCCCACTTTGCCTAGGCTCAGGACACATAACCATAACAATACTGTTGCTGCGAGCGCGATGGCCGAGAGAAACAGCTCAGGGCACCTATCGTAGCGGGTTGCGATGCGCGGCCAATCTTTGAGCCTGCCAAACATGTTCTCGATTTTGTGACGCAGTTTGTAGCGGGTTTTGTCGTGCGGGATGACCTGTTTACGTGACTTGCGCGAAGGGGTGCATGGCTCAATCTTCATATCTTTCAGGTTGTTACGGACCCCATCAGCGTCATACCCGCGATCTGCGAGCAGCCAATGGGCCTGTGGCAATGATCCCATTATGGCCCGTGCACCGATATAGTCGCCGAGGTTTCCGGCGGTCAGAAACATCCGGATCGGACGGCCCTGTGCGTCGGTCACGGCGTGCAGTTTGGAGTTCCCCCCCTTGGTCAGGCCAATGAAGCGGCCTTTGCCCCCTTTTTGAGCCCAAAACTGGATGCTGTGCGATGCGCCTTCAGGTGGGTTGCATCAATCATCAGCACGTCACTGTGACCGCCCTCACGGACCAACT